>JASHZA010000332.1 GCA_030042765.1 Candidatus Binataceae bacterium
GCGAGAGCAGTTCGCCGAAGGTCTTGCGCTGCTTCGACTAGTCAATCGCTATTCGCAGGGCCGCCACGCCGACGCCAATATTGCAGGCCGAGTAGGGAAAGCGCAGTCCGGTCAGCAGGTCCATGCAGAGGCTGAGGCCGCCGCCTTCGGGTCCGAGGCGCTGCGCGACCGGTATGCGGCAGTCCTCGAGGTGGACGATGTTGGGCAGAGCGGCAGTGCGAATCACCTGGAAGGGACGGGCGGTAAAGCCAGGCGTGCCCCTCTCGATGATGAATGCGGTGACGCCGGCGCGTCCGGCGGTGGGGTCGGTGCGGGCGAAGACGACGCCCCATTCCCCCTCGTGCGCGTGCGAGGTGAAGATCTTGGTGCCGTTGAGGACGTAGTGGTCGCCGTCGCGCACGGCGCGGCATTGGATTGCGCCGGCCGGATCGGAACCGCCGGACGGTTCGGTAATCGCGAAGAACGTGTAGGTGGCGTTCTCGAGCGTCGATACCGCGTATTTCCGGATCTGCTCCTCGGTGCCGGCCCAAATCACGGGCGGCGGATTGCGTCCGAAGACACCGGCGCCCGGATTGTAGAGGCCCATCCGATGCTGGCACATCTCCTCCATCAGGACGCACATCTCGAACGTCCCAAGCCCGCCGCCGCCGTATTGTCTGGGCGATCCCATGCACCACATCCCGGCGGCCTGCACCTTTTTGGCGATGCGCCAGTAGTTGTCCTCGGGAATTTCGGCGGCGTCGGGATCGACGCGGCTTTCGGCTGGGATAACCTCGTCGCGGATGATGCGGCGGACCTGATCACGGAGCGTGATGAGTTCCTGGGGCAGTTGGTAACCGTTCGCGCGTTCGTCTTCCATCATGGTTTCTCCCGATCCGCCGCAGCCGCTTCGCTGAAGCGCCGGCGCATCGCGTTCAGCCAGTTCTCGCTTATCCATTCGAGATCCCAGCTCGCCCAGGTATCGCCGATTGCGGGAGCGGACGCGCGGAGCCTGGCCAGCGAAGAGCCGATCCTGCCGATGGCGGTATCGGCTCGTGCATGCCGTTCGGCGCCGTGCTCGCTCACCGCCTCGATGTAGTCTGCAATTCCGCTTACAACTTCGCGGCTATAATGCCAAACGTCGCGCTCCGGCACGGCCAATGCCCTGTCCGCGCGGGCAACAATATGATCGGCCGCTGCGATCGCGCGCGTGATGGAGGCGTGGGCACTTTTAAGGTCGTGCACCTTCTGCGTGGGTGGCGGGAGCCGCGGGCGCATCACTTCGCCGCCACCGTCGAGAATGAGGGCGGAAGCGCGGGCGATCGCACGGTACGCGTCGGCCATCTCGGACACGCACGCCGGATGTGTCGCCGCCACGGTATCGGCCAGGACGTGGTCGGGATCGAAATCAGGCGAACGCGTTCCCCGGGCGAAGGCTTCGAGATTGACCGGATAGGCAAGCACGCTGTGCGCGCCGAAGGTCAGGCACGAGACGCTGTCGAGGCCAAGCGCCTTGTAGGCACGGAGGTCGCGCGCGATCACGGCCGGGGTGGCGCAGGCAAGACCGCCGAAAAGGATGGCGTCGGCATAGTACTCGAAAATATGGCCGCGCCCGTCGAACAACTCGAGGTAGCGTTTGAGCGACTCGAGGTAGCGCGGATTCACCTCGCAGGCACCGTCATCAATCGCGTGGCTATAGCATCGCTCGCGCGGCGCCCATTCGAAGAATACGTTGAAGTGCGGCAGCAAGCCGGGATCGGGTTCGAGCGTGTCGTGGTACGCGAGATAAGCAATCGGCGGTCCGTCAGGAAGCCGATTCGCGATGGCGTCTGCGATCGCATTGACGACACGCATATACTGGAGTTGTGGCGACAGCGCGGCGCAGTCGTTGCATTGGCACCACGCACCCTTCTTTACGTCGGCACCCCAGATATGCAGCAGAGCGCATTCGGGGTTCTCACGCGCGTAGCGCACCGCACTATCGCTGACAATCGCCAAGGCCTCCGGATTCGACACACACAAATTCCCCCGGCGACTGCGCCGTCTCTCACGATCCGTCGGAAAAAGTTCCGGCCTCGCGTCGAACTGGTTGCGCGGCAACAACAACTGAAGCACGTGCCCGCCGTACTCGGAGGCGATGCCCCGCTCACCATAGAGGGGAGCCAGCTCATCGATTTTGAGACGGCTATCAACGGTATGGCGGATGTACGAAAAGGCGTTCAGCCCCCGCGCACCCATCCAGGCGATGAACGCACGATCGGATTCGAGATGGCGCGCGAGACGGTCGGGATTTTCGTAATGCCAGGTCATGATGTCGGAGACGAAAGCACGGCGACCGAACGCCGGGGCGACCGCGCCGGCCTCGACGATGTCGAGGCCGGCGCGGTCGCAATATGGAAGCCGGGGCGTGCCGCCCACCGGGAAGCACGCGCCCAGGCGCTCGAGCAGGTCGTAGGCGGCGTGGAGCACGGCGCGCTCCGTGCCGCCCGCGAGCACGAGCGAGCCACGGCGCAAGGCGGAATCGGGAGCGCTGGCCGGGACAGCTTCGCGCCATAGCGCGAAGCTGTCCCGGCCGGGCGCGGGTAACTCCGGTGATGGGGTTCCGCGTGGCCCCTGCGCCGCGCTCAAGCGCGGCGCAGGGGCCACACGGAGGTGACCGGGCGGGAGGGTCGGGTCGGCGGCCACTGGCACCGTTTCCTCCAGCATGATCGCGAGCGAATCTGCCAACTCGCGCGCCGCGAAGAGGACAGTTTCGCCCGCGGCCGCCGGATGAAATATGGTCAGCCCGGAGGCCTCGTAAGTTGCCTCCCGGTTTTTCGCCGATCGCCCCACGACTCGCCCGCCTCGTCCACGTTTTGCCCGACCAATCGGCACGTTTTGCCTCGTCAATCGGGATGATAACATCATTCGGTAGCGCTTAGTCGTCTGTTATGGCGTATGGGCCGCGCCGGTATAGCCGAACGCTTCTGCGTCGTTAGGGCTTCCGCATCGCGTGCCGCCGTCGGTGACAAGGATAACCATGCCGAGTCCGCAGGAAATTCTCGCCGAGCTTAGAAAAATCAGATATCCGGGTTTAACACGAGACATCGTCTCGTTCGGGATGATCAAGGATATTGAGGTCGCGAGCGGCGGCGTGACCGTAATTCTAAGCACTGCGTCGGTTAAGCCAGAGGCAATCGCCCGGATTTCCAACGACGTGCAGCAAGCCGTGGCGGCGATGACAGGAGTTCCCGCCGTCAAGGTCGAGATCGAACAGGCGCCAACGCTGCGCATGACTGCGGCGACGTTGCAAAAGCGGGCGATCCCCGGCGTCAGGCATGTCATCGCGGTCGCCAGCGGCAAGGGCGGCGTCGGCAAATCCACGGTCGCTGTGAATCTCGCGCTGGCTCTTGCGGCGATGGGATGGCGGGTCGGCCTGATGGACGCGGATGTATACGGGCCGAGCGTTGCGATGATGGTCGGCATCGGCGAGCAGGTGCGGGTCACAAAGGACCGCCGAATCGTTCCGCTCGAACGCTTCGGGGTGCGCTACGTGTCGATGGCGCTGTTCATCAGTGACGAAACCGCCGTCATCTGGCGCGGGCCGATGGTAACGAAGCTCGAGAGCGAGTTCCTCTTCAATGTCGAATGGGGCGACCTGGACTGCCTGGTGATTGATATGCCGCCGGGGACCGGCGACGCTCAGCTCACGATTACGCAGCGGGTGGCGCTCGACGGCGGCGTGATCGTCACCACGCCGCAGGAAATCGCCCTGCTCGACGTGAAGCGCGGGGTTGCGATGTTTCAGGAGGTCAACGTCCCCGTGCTCGGCGTGGTCGAGAACATGAGTTACCACCTTTGCCGCAAGTGCAACCATCGCCAGGAGATTTTCGCTCACGGCGGTGGCGAACGGCTCGCGCAGGCGCTCGCTGTGCCCTTTCTCGGGGCGCTCCCGATGGTGCGCGAATTGCGCGAGGGCGCCGACAGCGCGAGCCCCCTCGTGGCAACTCGTCCCGACGACCCAGTAAGCGCGATTTTCAAGTCGATGGCGTCGAAAATAATTGCGCGGCTTGACGCGTCCGGCGCAGCGAAGCCGGCTTAACGCACAGATGACGTTTGCGATTTTCGATATCGAAACGCGTGTCGACAAGCATCTGCTGAACCGGGCTTTCTTTGCGCACGAGGGGCTTGGCCACGAGGAAGCGTACCAGCGATTCCGCGAGCAGTTGGGCCTGCGCGGGGGCGACTTTTTCCCGTTGACGTTGCACGTGCCGATTTCGATCGCGGTCGGGAACGCGGGCGAAGACCACGTTCTGCGATCGGTCGAGAGCCTGGCGCTGTCCGACTACTCCGAGGAGCAGCTCGTGCGTGAATTCTGGAAACGCGCGGAGCATTTCCGCGGATGCCTGGTCAGCTTCAACGGACGGCGCTTCGATCTTCCGGTGCTCGAACTGGGCGCGCTGCGTCATGGGCTCTCGGCGCCGACCTACTTCAACGATGCCGACTCGGCGCGATCGCGCTACGCGTCTGAGCGTCACCTCGACCTGTTCGACTTCCTTACGAATTTCGGCGCAATTGGGTTGCGTGGTGGAATGGATCTGCTTCTCAAGATGATCGGGATGCCCGGCAAGACCGAACTCAACGGCGCGCAGGTACAGGAGTATTACGAGGCCGGGCGTCTCGACGAAATTCATCGCTATTGCCGCACCGACGTGATCCAGACCTATTTCCTCTTTTTACGGGTCGAGCTCTTGCGTGGAAGGATCGAACAGGCCGCCTATCGTGCGGCCTGCGACGCGTCCGCGCACTTCCTGAAAGAACTAGCCGCGGCGCCTGCCGAAGCGGGTGAGGCGCAACAGCGATGACAGCGCGACCGACAGTCTCGCTGATCGTAATCACGCGCGACGAGGAGCGGCTGATCGGCCAGTGCCTCAAGAGCGCCGCCTCCTTCTGCAATGAAATGATCGTGGTCGATTCACTTTCGACCGACCGCACGGTTCAAATAGCTAAGGAGCTCGGGGCGCGCGTCTTTTTGCAGGAATTCACCGACTATGTGCGGCAGAAGCAGATCGCGCTCGACCATGCGACGTCGCAATGGGTGCTGCTGCTGGACGCGGACGAGCAGGCGACGTATGCGCTCGGGCGCGAGATCGAAGAGGTAATCAGCGCGCCAAACGCCGCCGACGGGTATCGCATCCAGCGCGTGCTGTACCATCTCGGCCATTACTACACGCGGCCGATCTACCGGGATCGCCCGGTGCGCCTGTTCCGGCGGGAAGGGGGGCATATCGGCGGCCTCGACCCGCACGACAAGGTGATCGTCGACGGGCGTGTCGGCCGGCTCAGCTCGCCGATCCTGCATTTCAGCTACCGCGATATCGCCGACCATGTTGCGACGATCAACCGCTTCAGTACACGCGCGGCGGCGGAAATCGAACCGTCCGCGCTGTCGGCAATCCGGATGTTCACCCATCCGCTGTGGCGCTTCATCAATTTCTATATCGTGCGGGGCGGATTCCGTGACGGCGGGCGCGGACTTTATGCGGCGATGACCGCCGCATTCTACGTGTTTCTCAAGTACGCCAAAGTCTACGAGCGCAGGCTCAAAGCACTTCATCCGCGCTAGAATCCGCACCACTTTTCTTATCGGCGATAACTGATAACGTAGGCGTGGCTACATGAAACGCCTGTTCGTTTACATCCGCCGCTACCGCAAGTGGTACGCCGTCAGCATCTTCTGCACGTTGGTGTTTGCAATCCTGCAGATGGTGCCGCCCCTGCTCTATCGTGACGCGCTGAACGCGCTGCAGCCGCCGCAGCCGCGGCGCTTGATCCATCTGACCGAAGTGATGTGCCTCCTGGCGATCGGGATGGGGGTCGCACGATGCTTCTCGCGATCGGTCACCTTCAACACTGGGCGCGATATCGAGTACGACCTGCGCAACGATCTGTTCGCCCATCTGACGAAGCTTGGCCCCGATTTCTACGAGCGGCTCAAGACCGGCGACCTGATGTCGCGCATGATCAACGACCTTACGGCGGTGCGGATGATGGTCGGGATGGGGGTACTGAGCTTTACCGAAACACCGGTCAAATACTTGCTTGCGCTCGGCTTCATGTTCTCACTCAACGTCAAGTTGAGCCTGGCGACGCTCGCGCCGTATGCGATCCTGTTCGTGGCGATCCGCTTCCTCACGCGCACCCTGATGGAGCGCAACCTCAAAGTACAGGAGGGACTGGGGACGATCGGCGCGAAGGTCCAGGAGAGCCTTTCGGGAAT
The DNA here is from genome assembly GCA_030042765.1 of Candidatus Binataceae bacterium. GTDB lineage: Bacteria > Desulfobacterota > Binatia > Binatales > Binataceae > JASHZA01. The sequence continues at coordinate 6,239 of JASHZA010000332.1, forward strand.
CCACGTGGTCAAAGCCTATACGCTGGAGCAGCGCGAGGCGCAGCGCTTTCGCGCCCTTAACGACGAGTACAACGAACTCGGACTTGCGCTCGCGCGGGTGCGCGGGATGCTGATGCCGCTGATCCGCGGAACGGTCGCGGTCTCGAACCTGATTCTTCTCACATACGGGGGCATGCTGATCGAGGCCCGCCAGCTTTCGATCGGCGACCTGCTCGCGTTCATGGCCTATCTCGGGCTGCTCGCCTGGCCAACCGTTTCCATCGGTTGGATTCTCTCGATTTATCAGCGGGCCAAGGCCTCGATGAAGCGGATCGAGGAGATTTTCAGCGCGGTACCCGTGGCGACTGTCGGGGATGATGGCATGCGTCTCGAGGTGACCGGCGCGATCGAATGGGATCACGTCTCGTTCAGTTACTTCGGGCGCGACGGACTCGGGCCGGACGGAAAGGCGCGCGCGCTAGCGTTGCGCGATGTGAGTATCAAGGTGCCGGCGGGCGGCAAGCTCGCGATCGTCGGGCGGACCGGCTCGGGCAAGTCCACGATGGTCAAGTTGCTGGCGCGGCTAATCGAACCCACCACCGGTCAGGTGCGGCTGGACGGCCGCGATATTCGCGAGCTTCCGCTTGGATCTCTGCGCAAGACCATCGGCCTGGTGCCGCAGGAACCGATACTGTTTTCGGACACGCTGGCTCGCAATATAGCCTTCGGCCGGACTGACGCGCCGTTAGACGCAATTCGCAACGCTGCGCGGATCGCGGGACTCGATGGCGATATC
>JASHZA010000333.1 GCA_030042765.1 Candidatus Binataceae bacterium
CTCCGATCGTGGCGCTGGCAACGTTGCACCCGCTGCGCGTCTATGCGTACGTGCCGCAGGAGATCGCGCTTTTCGTGCACGATGGCGATCCGGCGAAGATTCGGCTTTACGAAAGGCCCGATCGGGTTTACGCCGGGCCGATAGTCCGTCATCCGGAAGCTCTCGACAGCGACAGCCGTACCATGCTGGTCGAAGTCGATCTGCCAAATCGTGATGTCTCGCTGCTGCCGGGACTATACGCCCGCATGGATATAACGGTCACCGGGGCGAAGTTCGGCGTGACGGTGCGTGACGACGCTCTGGTCTTTCGGCATGGCAATGTCTACGTGCCGGTAGTCCTGGATAATCACATACATCTGGTTCAGGTCGAGCTTGGCTATGACAACGGCCTTACCGTGCAGGTCCTCGGAGACGTTCACAACGATGACATGGTCGCGCTCAGTGTGGGACAAGGTGTCGAAAACGGCGAGGTAGTCCAGCCGGTTCGCGCCGCGCAAATGAATTAACAAATCCTCCGTCAAATCATCCTCAGTGTCGGCATCGGTTGACCATCGTGCAGGCGAGCGTGCCCGGCCTCTGGTGTCGAAGCTGCCGAACAAACTAGGAGCCTCGGCGAATCCGTGACAGATTCGTGACACATATCGATAGCCTTCGCAGGTCTCCGCGCCAGAGTTCCGCCTAATCTATTGATTTATTGACAAAATCTGGTGGAGCTGAACGGGATCGAACCGTCGACCTCCTGAATGCCATTCAGGCGCTCTCCCAAACTGAGCTACAGCCCCACCGTCGAGGGAGGAGCTTCAGCTAAGCGAATGCGGCTCCCGGAGTCAACCTGACCCCGGGATCGGCCACGACGCCCACAGGGGGGTGAAAGATTTCACCCTGCCCACAAGCTCTAGTTTATGAGATGACGGTGGGTGGGCTGGACGGGGCCGGATACCGCCAGGCGCCTTACGCCCGCGAGCGGTCTATCAGTTCGCGGGCGGCCCGCAAGAACTTCTCGCTGGTCTCGGCCCCGCCCAGCATCCGGGCGATCTCGGCGGGGCGGTCGGCGGGCTTGAGGATGGCGACCCGGCTGCGGGTCGCTCCGCGCCGCTCGATCTTCTCGACCACGAAGTGGCTGCCGGCGAAGGCTGCGATTTGCGCGAGGTGGGTCACGCACAGGATCTGATGGAAGCGCGCGAGCTGGTTGAGCTTGCGTCCGACGATCTCGGCGACCGCACCACCGATTCCCGCGTCGACTTCGTCAAAGATCATCGTGGCAACACCGCGGCGCTGGGCCTCGAGCCGCTTGAGCGCGAGCATCACGCGCGACAGTTCGCCGCCCGATGCGATCTTCGCCAGTGGCAGCGGTGGCTGCCCCAGGTTGGGCGAGAGTTGGAAGTCAACCGTGTCGCCGCCGGCGGGTCCCAGGGCGCATCCGTCTCGCACGAACTCGGCGTCGGCGGCGGCAAGCGGGGCCAGCCGCGCCTCGAACACTGCGTTGCGCATCCCGAGCGTCTTGAGCTCGGCCTCCATCCGGCGCTTGAGTTCCGCGCCGGCGCATTCGCGCCGTGCGTGCAGCTTGACGCCCTTCTCGAAGAGTTGATCGAGCGCGCGCTGCATCTCGAGCTCGGTCGCGGCGCGGTTTTCGGCGACGGCTTCGAGTTCGGCGATTTCCTTGCGGGCGAGCGCAAGGGTTTCGATCGCGGCTTCGAGCGTGCCACCGTATTTGCGTTTGAGCCGGGTCAGCTCCTGGAGGCGGTTTTCGATCTGTTCGAGGCGCGCGGGATCGGCCTCGATTCGCGCGGCGTAGGCGCGCAGGGCGTGCGCGGCCTCTTCAAGATTGGCGCGCGCCGCGGCAATCATCTCGAGCGGTTCCCTCAATTTGGCGTCGAGCGCGGCAGCATCGTCCAGGCGCGCGTGCGCCTCGGCGACCACATCAATCGCGGCGCGGTCGCCGCCGTAGAGCGCCTGTTCGGCCGCACTGGCCGCTTCCGCGAGTCTGGTGGCGTTGGCGAGTATAGTGCGCTCGGCGGAAAGCTCTTCATCCTCGGCGGCGACGAGTTGAGCGCGCTCGATTTCATTCACGCGAAAGCGCGCGAGATCGAGCAGGTCGGAGCGTTCGCGCTCGCGCCGCTCGAGATCGGCGAGGCGAGTCCGGATTTCGCGGGCGCGATCGCAGGCGGCGCGATAATCCGCCAACTCGTCCTCGAGCCCGGCATGACGGTCGAGAATCTGGAGATGGTTCTCGCGCAGCAGCAGCGTCTGCTGCTCGTGCTGTCCGTAGATCTGAACCAGCGCCGCCCCGAGCCGGGCGAGCCCCTGCACGGTCGCGGTATTGTCGTTGATCGAGACGCGCGAGCGGCCGCCCTCGGCGATCACGCGGCGGATGACAAGCCGGCGCGGGTTGTCCGGGTCGAGCCATTCGGCCGCCTCCGGCAGCGACGCCTCACCCTCGAGCGCGAAAACGCCCTCGACCACCGCTTCTTTTGCTCCGCTGCGGATCAGTTCGGGAGAGGCGCGACCGCCCAGCAGCAGGCCGAGCGCGGTCATGATGATCGTTTTACCCGCGCCGGTTTCGCCCGAGAGCACGTTGAGGCCGGCGCCGAAGGCGAGCGCGGCCTCCTCGATGATGGCGAAATTGCGGATGCGCAATTCGGCGATCATCCTGGTCGCGCCCTGCTAACCCCAACGCAGCTTGTCGCGCCAGATTTCGAAATACGGATGCGTCGAACGGATCAGGGCGACAGCGTGCCGGCCGCGATGAACGCGAACGGTGTCGCTCGGGGCGAGTTGAGCCGTCTCCTGGCCGTCGCAAGTCAGCATCGCACCGTCGGCGTCGGCGCGCAGGCGTATCTCGAGTTCGAACGTATCCGGCAACACGACAGGCCGATTGCTCAGCGTATGCGGACAGATCGGCGCGAGCACAATCACGCCGAGGTTGGGAAAGACGATAGGTCCACCCGCGCTCAACGCATAGGCTGTCGAGCCGGTCGGAGTCGCGACGATCAGCCCATCGGCGCGGTACGAACAAAACGGCATGTGGTCGGCGACGACCTCGAGGTCGAGCATCCGGCCGAGTGCGCGCTTGACGATCACGATATCGTTGAGGGCGCGGAAATGTTCGGCGCCGCGTTCGTCGCCGGACTTACGCTCGACCACCGCCTCGAGCATGATTCGCCGGTCGACCTCGTAGTCGCCTGCGATTATGCGCGCCAACGTCGCGCGCGCCTCGTCGACCGTAATCTCAGTGAGGAAACCCAGGCCGCCGAGGTTGATGCCAAGGATCGGGGTCTCACGCTTGCCGATCAGCCGGGCGACGCCGAGCAGGGTGCCATCACCGCCCAGAACGACTATCAGATCGGCCTTCTGCGCGAGTTCGGCGGGCTCGACCGCGTTCGCGCCGATCTCACGGGCGCTCAACGGTTCGCCGAGCGGAACCAGCCCCTGCGCCTTTATCCAGTTGGCCAGGTCCGCGGCCAAGGCAAGCGCACGGGCGGAGCGATCCTGCCTGACGACCAGGCCAACCGAACGTATAACTTGCTTCGCCGCCACCGGGGTTTCCGCTTATCATGCGCGTTTTGCCGGAGCAACGCGACAGCCCGCGCCAGGAAATCCGGGCGGCTACTCGTTGGAAATGTTGTCGCGGACCAGCGTCAGGCCGCAGCTTTCGCAGCGATGGTTGAAGAGCCCGTACCAGTAAGGCATTTCGGTTTTTTCGCAAAATCTTTCGCCGCATCGCGGACATCGGCTGGCGGTCACCCGTTGAGCGATCAACAGGCCGACCACGAGCCACAGGACCGTCAAGGGAACCACGAAGTCGGCCGATCGGGTGATCAGGATCAGAATCCATCCGGCGGGCAAAAAACCGACCATCCATCCGAGAGCGGTGGCCTGGAGCCGGCGAATTTTGAGCAGTTCGTCGCGCTCTCGAGGGTTCGGAGGCAACCACGACGGATAGACACGACGCGGCGGCATCGTCGGTGCCTACGGTGAGGGAGTATCGCCGGGCGCAGGGGTCTCAGCGGGTGAAGGGGCAAGGGACGCAGCGGCCTTGGCAGCCGAACGTTTCGGTGCGGCTTCGCCCGGTGCCGGAACTATAGCAAAGGGCGGCAGCGGCATCGAAAGCTCTCCACCTTCTGCGGGAGTCGCGCCGGGACTCGATGAGACCGAGGCGCTGGGCGCGGGGGTCGCAGCGGGCGAAGAGGTCTCTGAAGGAGTGTCGGCCGGCGTCGGCTGCTCGCTTGGGGACAGAGCTGGGGTTTCCGGCGCCGGAGCGGGAGATGGTTCGTCAGTTGGGGAAGGCTCGGGCCCGGGCGAGTCCGCCGTCGCGGCCTCAGGGGGCGGAGCCGCACTAGGGTCTATCGTTGGGGTGGGTGCGTCCGCGCTCGAGGCCGAAGCCGCAGGCGCCGGCGTTTCCTGCGGCGACGGGGACACGCTGGGCGAGGGAGCGGGCGCTTCGTCGGGGCTCGTAGTCGGTTCCGGGGTCGGCGTGAACGTCTCGGTAGCTGATGCCGCCGCGGGGGGAGCAGAAGGCGAGCGCGCCGGTGTCGATTCCGGCGAAACTTCGGGCGCGACCGGAGGCGAGACCTCCGGCATCACGGACGGGCTTGGCGAAGGCGCGGCCTCCGGGGTTGCGGTTGAGGATGGCGCCGGCGAAGGGGTTGGGGTCGGCGTTGGTGTCGGAGAAGACGTGGGCGACGGGGTCGGCGTCGCGGTTGGAGATGGCGTGGGCGTCGCCGACGGTGTTGGAGTCGGAGTCATCGATGGCGTAGGCGACGACTCGGCTGCGAGCGAAGCTTGGGGATTCGGAGACGCCGCTGCCGGAGCTTGTAGAGGGGCGGCCGTCGGTTGAGCCGCCGATTCAGCGGCTTGCGCCGGGACAGCTGACGGCGACGCTACCGGGGCAACGGCCAGAGCGGGCGAAGGCGACCCCTCGGGTATCGCCGTTACTTCGTGCGGGGGCGACGCCGGCAAACTACTTTCGCGATGGAGCGGTGCGGGCCTGGTCGCAGGAATCGTGGTCTCCCCGATCGGCGGATTCGTCTGGGCCGGCGGGTTCTCTTCGGCGGCGCCATTGGGCTGCTCGCTCTCGGGTTCGACTGGCTGCATCAAGACCTCGTTTGGTGAGAGCGGCTGAGACTCGTCGGGCGAGGCCTGCTGTGCCGATTCATCACCGGAGACCGGCTGTATCGGGATAACCGGCGCTGCCAGCAACGGTTGTGGTGCACCGATCTCCCCCGATTGCATCGGCAGGGTCGCAACGCCGCTCGTCGGGTTCGATCCCGCCTGGCTTTGGGCATCCGTCGGCTCCGCCTGCCCCTGCTCGGACGCGCCGCCGCCGGAGTTGGTGGCCGCAAACGCGTCGGCCACTATGGCGTAGTTGATCTTCCCCTGCGCGCCGGTCTGCTGGAGTTTGCGGAAGTAGATCGCATCGGCACCCATCTGGCATGCCTTCTGATCCACGAGGGCAGTCAGATCCTCTTGCGACGGGATGGTACCGGCGAGCCTTAGAGTGCCGAGAGGCCGGAAGCCCTGCTGGGGCGGCTTGTCGAGGGTCTTGGGGGTACAGTCGCTTTCCTTTGGCGTAACGCCCTGCGGGATCACGCGCGAGACAAAGATCTGGCTGGCGGGCAGCACCGAGATTTGCGGTTGTGGGGTACTCGAGCATCCCACAAGCAACGGCAGGCAAAGAAGCACGACCCCGCGCGATATTCGCACACGCAAGGAATACCGGCGGGGCTGGGTCTGCCGCAAGTATGCTCTCGCGCGACCCCATCGTTGCGTGGGCAGAACATCCCAAGCGGGGCGGCCTTCTCGCTTTGCCTGTGTATTCGTATAAGAATGCATCCGGTTGCGCGCGACCGACAATTTTATCCATGACAACGGCGGCTACAGGTAAAGCATCTCATCCGAAGCGCCCGCTGCTAGGCGCCCATATGTCCATCGCCGGCGGCGTCAGCGAGGCAATTGTCCGCGGGCGCGACACCGGATGCGAGTGCGTGCAGATTTTCACCAAGTCTTCGCGCCAATGGGCTGCGAAGCCGTATGCCAAGGAGGAGGTCCAGGCGTTCAAGAAGGCTCTGGCCGACTCGAGGATCCGGATGGTCGTCGCGCACGACTCGTATCTGCTCAATCTCGGGGCGCCGGACGAGAAGCTGCGCAAGCGATCGGTGGAGGGCTTTATCGATGAGTTGGAGCGATGCGAGCTGCTCGGCGTTCCTTTTCTGATTGCGCACCCGGGCTCGCACGTCGGATCGGGGGAGGAAGCCGGGATCAAAACAATCGCGCATTCGATCGACGAGGCGCATAAGGCCTGCGCCGGCTTCAAGACCAGGGTTGCCCTGGAGATCACCGCCGGACAGGGCAGCAATCTCGGCTACAAGTTCGAGCAGATGGGCGCGATCTTCGACGCGGTCAAGGAAAACGGGCGCCTGCGTCTATGCTTCGACACCGAGCACGCGTTTGCGGCCGGCTACGACCTGCGCACCGACGAGGGCTATGAGCGCACCTTCGCCGAACTGGACCAGTATATTGGTCTCGAGCGGCTAGCCGCGTTTCATCTCAATGATTCGCTCAAGCCGCTCAATTCGCGCGTGGACCGCCACGAACATATCGGCAAGGGCCACTTGGGACTCGAGGCCTTTCGCCGGCTGCTCAACGACCCGCGCCTTGCGGGGCTGCCCATGTGTCTCGAGACCGACCCGGGTCCGGAGATGAAGGAAATCGTCGCAGACCTGCGCCAATTGCACAAACTGCTGAATTCAAGCGACTGATGATCAAGCGAATTCTGACTGGGGACCGCCCTACCGGACAGCTCCATCTCGGCCATTACGTGGGATCGCTGCAGAATCGGGTCAAGCTGCAGCACGAATACGATACCTACGTCCTAATCGCGGACGTGCAGGCGCTGACCGACAACTTCGAGCATCCCGAGATGCTCGAGGCGAATATCTTCGAGGTCGCGCTCGATTACCTTGCGGTCGGCATCGATCCCGAGAAGACGAAGATCGTGGTGCAATCGATGGTGCCGGAACTCGCCGAGCTGACGATCTACTTCATGAACCTGGTGACGGTGGCGACGCTCGAGCGCAACCCCACCGTGAAGGAGGAGATCAAGCAGCGCAATTTCGTCAAGGGCGTGCCGGTCGGCTTCTGGTCGTATCCGATCTCGCAGGCCGCGGATATCACGATCTTCAAGGCCGACCTGGTGCCGGTGGGAGAAGATCAGCTCCCGATGATCGAGCAGGCGCGCGAAATCGTGCGGCGCTTCAACCGGCTGTACGCCAAGGTGCTGATCGAGCCGAAGGCGATGCTGGGCGCGATGGCGCGGCTGCCGGGGACGGACGGCGGCGCCAAGATGTCGAAGTCGCTCGGCAACTGCATCTATCTGGGCGATTCGCCCGAGACCGTGCGCAAGCGCGTGATGTCGATGTTCACGGATCCCAAGCGGATTCATCCGACGGATCCCGGGACGGTCGAGGGTAATCCGGTCTTCACCTACCACGACGTCTTCAACCCGGATAAAGGCGAGGTCGAGGAGTTGAAGGAGCGTTATCGCAAGGGAACGGTGGGGGATGTCGAGGTGAAGCAGCGGCTCTACGACGCGCTCAACCATTTCCTGACGCCGATCCGCGAGCGGCGCGCGGAGTACGCGGCGAATCCCAAACGGGTCTACGAGATAATCATGGAAGGGACGCGCCGCGGGCGCGAGCTGGCGCGGGCGACGATGGAGGAAGTCCGCACCGCGATGAAGATTGGGTACAGGTTCGGGTGACGCCGATCAGTACGCCTTCGCGAAGAATGCCCGTTCCTTCGCCGATTCGCCGCACACGATGCATTTGCCGGGCGCGCCGTCCTGATTGAGCGGAATCGCGCGGCAGGTCGCTCGCGTCTCCTCGCGAATCTTCGTCTCGCACTCGGGATTACCGCACCAGTGAATATCGGCGAGGCCGCCACCGCCCTCGCCCTGCATCTGGGCGCTCAGCTTTCCATAGTCGTCGAAGCGCCGGGTATTCTGGTCCGCGACGGCCTTGGCCTGCTGATACAGGTTCTTCTGAATCTCGGCGAGCACGGCGGTTGATCGCTCGGCTGCCTGTGCTATCGGGGCCTTGGATTTACCCGGGGGGCCTGCGATATCCCGGCGCGCCATCACGACTTCGCCGGCGGCGACGTCGCGCGGCCCGATTTCGATGCGCAGCGGCACGCCGCGCATCTCCCAGTCGTTGAACTTGAATCCCGGCGTCAATCCCTCGCGTTCGTCGAGCCGGACGCGGACGCCGGCCTGCTCGAGCGAATGCCGAATCGAGCGCGCTGCGACGAGGACGTTTTCGCCCTCCTCGGCCTTGCGCCAGATCGGCACGATCACGACCTGGGTCGAGGCGACCGCCGGCGGCAGCCGCAATCCCTGGTCGTCGCCATGGGCCATCACGATCGCGCCCAGCAATCGCGTCGAAACACCCCAACTGGTCTGATGCGGATGCTGCAACTGGTTGGTCTCGTCGAGGAAGCGAATCTCGAAGGCCTTCGCGAAGTTCTGGCCGAGGTAGTGCGACGTGCCACATTGCAGTGCGCGCCCGTCGGGCATCAGCCCTTCGATCGTGTAGGTCTCCTCGGCGCCGGGGAAACGTTCGGCCGCGCTCTTGCGTCCGTAGACCAGCGGGATCGCGAGGTAGTCCTCGACGAAACCGCGGTAGACCTCGAGCATCGTAAGCGTCTCGCGTTCGGCCTCCTCGCGCGTCGCGTGAGCGGTATGGCCCTCCTGCCAGAGAAACTCCGAGGTGCGCAGGAACGGGCGCGTGCGCAATTCCCATCGCACGACGTTGCACCACTGATTGACCATCAGCGGCAGGTCGCGATGGGAATGGATCCATTGCGCAAACATATGGTTGATGATCGTCTCGGAGGTCGGGCGTACGATCAGCGGCTCCTCGAGTTCCTTGCCGCCACCATGGGTGACCACCGCGACTTCGGGCGCGAAACCCTCGACGTGCTGCGCCTCCTTCTGGAGGAAGCTTTGCGGGATGAAAAGCGGGAAGTAGGCGTTGCGCGCGCCGGTCTTCTTTATCCGGCGATCGAGTTCGTCGCGCAGATGCTCCCAGATAGCGAAGCCGTCGGGCCGGAAGACGATACATCCGCGCACCGGCGAATAGTCGGCGAGTTCGGCGCGGATAATCAGGTCGTTGTACCAGGCGGCGAAGTCCTGGCTGCGCGGAGTGACTTTCTTTTCGTCGATCTTCTCGGCCATCCGGCTCGTGATCTTCCTTCGGGTTTTGGTTTTTGTGCTCCCAATTGAGAATCATAACCGTGTAAGCAGGGAAACGCATCGGGCACGAATAGCGGTCGAACACCGGATTGTCCGCTCCTTGACGCGGTCG
>JASHZA010000334.1 GCA_030042765.1 Candidatus Binataceae bacterium
TTCGCCATCGTCGTTTACCTCCGGGTACAACCACGCTCGACCACTTCAGCATCGGTCGGGTTAAAGCCGTAGAACTTGCTGGCGTTCGCGACGATGTCCTCAGCGTTGGCGTTATGGCGCGCGGTGACGAGGTATTGCGTGCCGCCAGCGCGCACGGTCGCTAGTTCGCAGTAAGAACCGTGTAAGATCGTGTAAGAATTCCGCCTCGGATGGCGGGTTTCGGCGTCAGTCGTGGGTTTTGTGCTCATCGTCGAATTTTCCTTTATTTTGTTCAATTTTTTGACTTGTTGCTACCTGTTGTTTGATGTCTTTGCTCGCCTTCGACGATAGTGTAGAAATAGGCGCATCTACAGGCGTCGTCCCGCCGGAACAAGGCTGCCACTCAGCGCTTTGGGACTTACAGCGGGGTCCTCGAATGTCTCCCTCGATAGATGCATATTGGCTCGGCCTAAGACGCGTACGCGGAGTCGGTCCACGAATAGCTCGGCTCCTGCTCGAACGCTTCGGAACGGCAGAGAAAATCTTTGCGGCCAGCGAAGCGGAACTCTCGCAGACTGGTATCCCGCGTCCGACCGCGCGCAATATCCGGGAATTCCACGACTTCGCGCCGCTCGAGCGCGAGCTGTGCGAACTGCCTCGCGTGGGCGCGCGCCTCGTCAGATGGACTGACCAGGATTATCCGGCAAACTTGCGCCACATCGCGGATCCGCCTCCTTACTTTTTCCTTCGCGGAGGCATCGGCGCGAACGAAACAAAATATGTCGCAGTGGTCGGTGCGCGGGCCGCAAGCGAAGCCGGTCGCCGAATGGCGCAGCGGCTGGCGATTGAGCTCGCGGCCAAGGGTTTCACCATAGTGAGCGGACTCGCGCGCGGAATCGACTCCGAAGCCCATCAGGGGGCGCTCGACGGCAACGGTCGAACAATCGCGGTGATGGGCTGCGGGGTCGACATCATCTATCCGCCCGAAAATCGCAATCTCGCCCAGGCGATGGTTGAACAGGGTGGCGGGCTCATCTCCGAACTTCCACTCGGTACCCCGCCCATCGCCGAGAACTTTCCCCCGCGCAACCGCCTGATTTCGGGACTGTGCCTGGGAGTGGTGGTCGTCGAAGCAGCGGAGAAAAGTGGGTCATTGATCACCGCGCGGATGGCGCTCGAGCAGGACCGTCAGGTCTTTGCCGTCCCGGGCAGCCCCTTGACCGGCAAGACGCGAGGCAGCAATCGTCTATTGAAGGAGGGGGCGCGACTGGTCGAGTGCGTTGAAGATGTCATCGAGGAACTAACTCCTCAACTCGGCGCGGCAACCACGATGGTGCCGAGTGGAAAAGCGCCAGCGGTTGCAGATAAGGGGCCCGACGCGGCGACGCGCGTAGTTGCGTTTGATGAAAAGGTAATCGAATCCGAGCCAAACGAAATTAAAACGGTCTTACATTGTCTCAAAGATGCAAATAAATTACACATCGACTCAATCATCGAAGAATCGCGACTCAACACCCAAACAGTGCTTAAATTGCTGTTGGAGCTTGAGCTGAGGGGTCTCGTGACGCAGCATCCCGGGAAACTTTTCTCGCTGGCATAGCCAAGCCACTGCCGAAAGTTTCGTCACGAGTTGAGGAAAGGGTTAGAGGTGGCAAAGAATCTTATCATCGTAGAATCACCGGCCAAGGCCAAGACCATCAAGCGATATCTGGGTGCCGATTTTCAGGTCACTCCTTCGGTTGGCCATGTGGTCGACTTGCCGAAGAGCAAGCTTGGCGTCGACGTCAAGCACGGGTTTGAGCCCGAGTATCACGTAATTCCGGCCAAGGTGAAGGTTATCGAGGGCATTAAGGCCGCCGCCAAAAATAAGAAGAATATTTATCTGGCCACCGATCCGGACCGTGAGGGCGAGGCCATTGCGTGGCATATCGCGAGCAGGCTGGGCAAGGTCGATGGCGATATACACCGCGTGCTGCTTCACGAGATAACCGAAAAGGCGATCAAGCAGGCGATCGCCAATCCAGCCGACATCAACGAGCACCTGTTCGAGGCGCAGCAGGCGCGCCGAGTGCTCGATCGTCTGGTCGGGTATCAGGTAAGCCCGCTTCTATGGGACAAGGTCAAGCGCGGGCTCAGCGCCGGACGGGTGCAGTCTGTCGCCTTGCGCATAATTGTCGAGCGCGAGAAGCTGCGGGAAGCATTCCGGCCCGAGGAGTACTGGACGCTCGACGCGAGCCTTGCAGCGAAGAATCCGCCCCCGTTTACGGCCCGCCTCTACAGCTTCAAAGACCAGCGCATCGACAACAAGACCACCAAGCTGCTGAAGCCGCTGGCTGAAGAAATTATCGCGCACTGCGAGCGTCAGCGTTTCCGCGTCAGCAAAATCGAGCGCAAGGAAGTCCGACGCAGCCCGACGCCGCCGTTCATCACGTCGCGGATGCAGCAGGAGGCCGCGCGCAAGCTCTACTTCTCGCCGTCGCGCACGATGAAGATCGCGCAGCGCCTGTACGAGGGCGTGGAGCTGGGCGACCAGGGCGCCGTTGGCCTCATCACCTACATGCGGACCGATTCGCCGCGTGTTTCCGATGAAGCACTTGCCTCGGTCCGTGGCTATATCGAGGGCCGTTACGGTAAGGACTATTTGCCTGAGCGTCCCAACTTCTACCGTTCGGGCAAGTCAGCGCAGGAGGCGCATGAGGCAATTCGTCCGACCGCAGTCGAGCGCGATCCGGAATCAATGGCCCGCTACCTGAGCAAGGATGAAATGGCGCTCTATACGCTGATCTTCAATCGCTTTGTCTCCAGCCAGATGAATCCTGCCGTATACGATCGCACGACCGTCGATATCGAGGCGGGCGAAGCTATTTTCCGCGCCAGTGGGCAGGTTATGAAGTTCGACGGTTTTATGCGCGTGTACCTGGAAGGCCAGGACGAAGCTCCTGCAGACGACGACGCGGCCGCGACCCTGCCAGCAATGACTGAGGGTGAGCTGCTCACCCTGATCAAGCCTCTGGTAGCGGAAAAGGCCGAGACGAAGGCCGGGGACGCGTCGAAGGCCCCGCCGGAAGCCGTCCTTAAGGCGACGGCCGAAGCCGCCAGCCGCTGCTTTATCCTGGAGCAGCATTTCACTCAGCCACCGCCGCGCTTCACGCAGGCGACCTTAATCAAGGAACTCGAAGAGAAGGGGATCGGGCGTCCCTCAACCTACGCCGCGATCATGGCGAGCATCCTCAACCGGGAATACGTCGAGGAGGACGAAAGCAAGCGGCTGCGCCCGACTTCGCTTGGCCGCGTCGTGTGCGACATGCTGGTGGCGGCCTTCCCCGATATCCTCGAGGTCGGCTTCACTGCTTCGCTCGAGGAGGAACTGGACGAGGTCGAAGAGGGCCGTGAGAACTGGGTCAAGACTCTCAAGCGTTTCTATGGACCGTTCGAGAAGCGGCTCGGCGAAGCGAAGAAAAAGATGCCGGCGATCAAGCGCAAGGGGCTTCCGACCGAGCTCAAGTGCGAGCTTGACGGCGGCACGATGGTAATCAAGTGGGGTCGCAACGGCGAGTTCCTGGCCTGTTCCAACTATCCGAAGTGCACCAATACGAAGGAGTTCACGCGCGACGAGCAGGGCAACGTTATCGCGCGCGAGCCGACCGCACCTGCCGCGACCGACGAGGTCTGCGATAAATGCGGCAAGCCGATGATGCGCCGGCGGTCGCGCTTCGGCGAGTTCCTGGGATGCTCGGGTTATCCGGATTGTGATGGGATCAAGCGGCTCAAGGCCGAACCGGTCAAGACCGGGGTTAACTGTCCCGAATGCAAGGAGGGCGAGATCCTCGAACGGCGGAGCCGGCGCGGGAAACTTTTCTTCGGATGCGGCCGCTATCCCAAGTGCAAGTTCGCCAGTTGGGACCGTGTCGTGCCCAGTCCGTGCCCGCAATGCGGTTCCCCATACCTGGTCGAGAAGGTGACCAAGCGCGAAGGCGCGCGCTGGCTGTGCCCGAAGAAGGAAGAGTGCGGCTATCAGACCGCCGCCGAGGCGCGCCCGGACACCTCCGCGGCCGAAGCTTCACAGCCAGGAGCGTAAGTTTCGGCTCCGCCTCTGGCGCGACGGCCTGGTCAGGATCCTTTGCCTCAACCGGGTTGAGCGCCGCATCAGAACGCGGTTCGCACGCAAACTAGTGGATACACAGCCCCATCGGATCGATCTGCGCACCGAGACTCAGAATGGCGGTCGGTTGGACCGCGCCCTTCGAATTTGGAGCGAAGAACAAGACCTCACCTGGTGCTGCGACCAAGATCCGGCCGGTCCCGTCAGTGGCGACTCCTCGGGGATCATGCAAAACGCCGCCGTTTAGCGTGGCGCTTAAGTTCCAGCTTGCGGGTCCTTCATTTTGGAAGATCGAAATGGTGTCGTCGCCCTTGTTGCTGACGTAAACGTTGAGGAGCTGATCGACAAACACGCGCTGCGGCGAATGAAGAGGGCTGATTGTCGCCGCGGGCGCTATGTCCCCTTCGGCATCGGAGTCGAAGACCAACACCTTGTTGGAGGTCTCGTCGGCAACGTAGATACGTCCCGAACCATCAAGGGCGATGCCGGTTGGATTAGTGATTCCGGTGTGAGGTCCGCTGATGACACGGGTCGGCGGTACATTGCCGTTGAGCCCGCCGGAAAACCATTCGATTCGTCCGTGCCCAGGAGTTTCCCCCGCTTCGGCAACGAAAAAACTGCCGGCGATATCGACCGTGATCGCCTGCGGACGCACGAGCCGGGTGTTCGGTCCCTCGATAACATGGATGCGAATGAAGCGATGGTTATGCTCGCGGTAAGCCTTGACGTTGCCGTTGACGTTCGCAACGAAGATTTCCCGCGCGAGGTCCAATGAGACATCCACCGGCCGATCAGGAGGGTCCTCGACGATTCTGGCCAACGGCCGGGTTGATTCGGTGATCTCGCTCGGAAAGATCGCAATGGTGCGCTTGTCCGGGATGGTCAGATATATATTTTGTGCCAGCGCACTTGCTGGATGGCGGCGAGAACATGCAGCCGCGGCAGCGATAAACAGTATCGAGGGAAAGATCCGGAGGAAGAAGCGAAAGCGCTTTTGCATTGATACCCCGACAGCCAATTTTTTTTGCAGCCCTATCGTGAAGGAAGCTGCGACTGCCGTCCATATCGCTTTTTCGCTCTGGACCGGACCGCCCGTCCAATCCGGCAGCCGAACCGACCGCTAGACGATCAGCTCAACCGCGTCGCCGATTAACCGAAAGGGAAAGAGAATAACGGTTCCGATTGCGTGAGCCGTCGCTCCCAAGACGCTGTCGGGCTTTTGGGTCGAGGATTTGTCGGTCGTGGTAGTAGTCGTCGTCGTCGTTTGATCGTTCGGATTTCCGGTGGAGTTGGTTGTCGTCTGTTCTACAGTCTTACTGTGTTCCTGGTCGCTCGCACATCCCGAAAGCATCGGCGCCGCCGACACAATGAGCACGAGCACTAACAGGGAAGCTATTTTCTTCATGGCTGCAACCTCCCACTGAGAGCGGACGGGGTTACGATCGAATCGAAGGTAAAGGAGGCAACAGCCGCAAGTGGCCAGCCGTTGCCTCCGAGGTTTCGTGGCTGCCGATCGGAGCCTAGCTGGCGAGTTGGCTGTGCAACTCGCGCTCTTTATTGCGCATCGCGGTGACCAGGGCATCGTAGCCTTGATTGTCGATCACGCGATTGAACTGATTGCGATAGTTGGCGGTGATGCTGATATCGTCGACCGTAACATCATAGACCCGCCACTCACCGCCTTCCTGTTTGAGGCGGTAGTCGATCTGGATCGGCTGTTTGTCCTGCTGAATTACGCTGGTGCTCACCTGCGAGTAACCCGAGCCGTCGGAAGACTCTTTGATGAACTGGATCGGCTGGCCGGAATAGCCCTCGATCTTGTCCAGGTATGCCGCCTCCATAAACGAGGTGAACAACGGAACGAATTCATCCCGTTGGGCAGGTGTGAGCTGATTCCAATGCGTCCCGAGGCTCTGGCGAGCCATGTCGGCAAAGTCGAAACGTCCCGAGACCAGATCAATCAATCGATTGCGCCGTGTCTGTTGCGGTGTCGCCTTGTCCTGAAGGACGTTGACTACTTGATTCACCGTGGTCTTCACTAGCGCCATAGGGTCGCCTGCCACTGTGGCCTGTGCCGCCAGGCAAAGCGTCATCACGGCCAACGACGCGCCCGCAATCTTGATGACTGCCTTTGCCGCTAAATCCCGGCTCAGCTTGAGCGCTGGGGATTTAAGTTCGTTAGCTCCTTTCCTTGTCATCCGCATGTGTGCTTACCTCCACCATCAACTTAGTCGACGGTCCGCCACAGGTTTCGTTTCGGAGCCGTCGCGTACTCAATGGCAATTGCGATGCCATTGCGAAAAGGCGCGGAATTCCGCGGGTTTCGGACGCGACTTCGCGATTGGCTCCGCGACTGCCGTAGTTTTTGCACGATATGCGGTGCGGCTGACTCAATTGGGCCAAGGGGCGAGCAGCCATGGCTCTTGAGAAGAGAAAGTTTCTGCGCAAATGCGAGCGGATTTATCTTAAGCAATCAATATTAGGCTTTGTTTATCCCTATAGAATTTCAAATCAATCCACATAATGAAAAGATGCTTGTTTTATGCGTATGCTGGTTTAAAATGGAATTAGGTTTTTAGCTTGGCTTCGTCTCGGGAATTTTTCGAGTCGCATCGTTGGCCTCCTTTTCCGAGCGCGTTGCACGTTTGTGAACCGACAGGCGAATTCGCAACGTCGGTTACGTCGAGCGGACAGGCGATCGGGCGAAGATTGGCAATGACGTGTAAATGCGATTCATGTGGTGATGGAACATCTTTTGCGTTGAGAGGCGACAGCCAGAATATAATTCGGAGTGAAGGATGAGTCTAAAACTGGACGAGCTCAGAAAGCGCTTGCTTCAGCAGCAGTCTCAGGACGGCAACGCTGGATCGTCAGCTGACACTCCGGCGTCCTCGCGCGGGGCTGACTCTGTAAAATCCGTAGATCCGAAGGAATCCGGGCTGACAGCCGTCGACCTTCCGGCTGCGAAGCTCCTGGAGGCATCGTCGACGAACGGCGTCAACCTTGAAGTGGCTCCCAAACGAGACGAGAGCAATATCTCGATGCCGGCGCGGCAAAGCGCCCCATCCATAAAGGGCGACGAGACCCAGGACCAGCTCGCCGACGCGGTCGCGAAGGTATTTGAGGAGACCACGAATTTCGAAGGCCGCCTCGACGAGTTGCGCCGGATGTTCAACCTGGTCGAACAGGTCGGGGGTTCTGCAGAGGAATTGTTCGGACCGCTGAGGGCCTTCCACGGGCAGCTTTCTCAATTGGCCCGTTCGTTTGAGCCAATGCGGGCCTTTCAGAGCCAGCTCGCGCAATTGGCAGAGACCTTCGAACCCATGAAAGTGCTGCACGACCAGTTGGCGCAGGTCGCCGATTCGTTTAAGCAGCATCTGGAGCAGCTGGTGCACGCTCTCGATCCGGCCAAAGAGTTCCGCGACCGTATTCTTCGGCTCGCGGCAATCTTTGACCAAGCAAGCGAATTGCAGGTTCAATTCCGCGATCTCTACTCGGCGTTCAACTCGTCGGGAGGTGATGCGCCTGCTGGCGGCGGTAACGGCAGACGGGCGGCCCTGCACTAGAGAAGCGGCAGTTTCAAGCCAGCGGTGACAAGGGCACCGCTCGCGACCCCCATCAGAGCCTCGCCGGCGACGAGTCCGGCGGCGAAGAGCAAACCGGACCCGCCGCCTTCGCCCTCATCGCGGCGCAGCAGTAGTCGCGCGATCGCACCGATCATAATGGTGACGCTCAGGCCAACCGGGAGATAAAGGCCGATCGCCACGGGCATCACTGGCGTACGCCAACTCGCGCGACGCCGCTCGAGTATTCCGTCGGTCACCACCAGGATAGTGGCAATCGCCGCGCCCGCGCCCACCGTGCTCCACGGAAGTTCGCCGCGAAACACTCCCTGAGCAACCTTCGCCATTAAAAAGGCTTGCGGCGCTGCCAGCGCATGCGGACCCGCAGAAGGTGTGCCGG
>JASHZA010000335.1 GCA_030042765.1 Candidatus Binataceae bacterium
ATCAGTTCGGTCAGGGCCAAATCGTGCGCGGAGGTGATCCGCGGCCCCGTTCCCATCGAAGAGCAAAAGCAGGTCGCACCCGCAACCGCGCAATTCACCCCAATTAGCAGAAGGTTCTGGCGCTGGCTCGTGTAATGAGGGTCGGTGTACGTCCCGCCCGTCATCACCCGATCCTGGATCGCGATCGCGTGGAATTCACACGAACGGAGCCCGACGAACGCGATCTTTCGGGAGTTGTCGGCGGCGGCCGCGATCGTCACGCCGCCGCGCGCGTCGCGCGTCGCCTTCCACAGCGCCAGCACCGGAGGATGCAGGTATTTTTTCGGCGAATGGGGTCCGACCGCGAAGCCGAAGACCGCTTCATCCGCGCGCCGCTCGAGCCGGTAGGAGCCCGGCTCCTGGCGATCCGTCCATCCCGCCGGCAGATCACCGTCCGTCTTGAGCTCCGCGTACACGATGGCGCCGTCGCGAATGGTCGGCCCGACGATCTCGTATCCGCGCTCGCGCATCGCCGCGAACAAATCCGCCAGCGCCGCGCGCTCGATAACGAATTTTTCTGCTTCCGCTTGAAACGGCACGGCAACATCCAGCGCCCGAGGTACGCGCCCCTCAACGCAATATCACCCCCGCCTCAAGCGGTCGAGTTGCGCGGTACCGTTCAGGTAACCGCCGCGACATGGTTTGGCGGACGCCTCGATACCCACGGTCGCGCCTGCTCGATTTGCGACGCCAGCCGAACAAGCGCCGATTCGTCGCCGAAGCGTCCCGCAAACTGCACTCCTACCGGCAGTCCGCTCGCCGTCCAATGCAGCGGCAGCGAAATCGCCGGCTGGCCGGTCGTGTTGAACAGCGGCGTGAACGGGCAATATGCAAAGACCTGCCGTGTCCATTCCATCGGCTTCATCCCGGCTCGATTCTGGTTGATTTCGCCGAGCGGTACGGGAGGCCGCGCGATAGTCGGCGTGACCAGGACGTCGTATTTTTCGAACCATGCGCCGACCTGCCGTGAAATGACGTTCTGATGCGCCATCGCGACCAGCAGATCGGTTGCGCTCAGCCTGCGGGCTTCTTCGACGGTTGCGAGCGTCACCGCTTCGAGGTTGTCGGGTCCCGGCCTGCGTCCGCTGGCGGCCGCGGCGGCGTCGACCGAAAGAGCGTTGAAAGCGATCCATGTCGGATGGACGTTCTTGAGAAACAGCTCCCAATCGAAGCGCGGGCGATCTTCGACCACGTCGTGGCCGAGCTCCGTCAGCAGCTTGACCGTATCGCGCACCGCTTTCTCGCATTCCGGGTCAATCTTGTCACCCGACGCGGGCGTCGTCGTCCACGCGATACGCATCCGGCCCGTCGGCGCCCCCACCTCCATCCGATACGGGCGCGATGGCGCAACGCACAGGCTGGGCGCGCCGACGTCCGGACCGGCAACGGCGTCGAGCAGAGCGGCCGCGTCGCGAACGCTGCGCGTCACGGCGAACTCGATCGCAAGCCCGCACAGCGGGTCGGCGTACTCGGGGCCGCTTGGGACTCGATCGCGCGTCGGCTTGAGGCCCACCAATCCGTTGCACGACGCGGGAATTCGAATCGAGCCGCCGCCGTCGTTCGCATGGGCCATCGGCACGATTCCCGCCGCCACCGCCGCGCCCGAGCCGCCGCTCGATCCACCGGCGCTGTGATTCGGATTCCAGGGGTTGTGAACGGGACCGAAAGCCACGGTTTCGGTGGTCGGATTGTAGCCCAGCTCCGGTGTTTGCGTTGTTCCGACGAGAACGAGGCCGGCGCGCCGAAAACGCGCCATCAACTCGGTATCCGCCTCGGGAACGAATCCCCGCGCCAGGCGCGATCCGCTGTCGCATCGCACGCCCCTGGCGTGCAGCACCAGCTCTTTGATCACGAACGGGACTCCGGTGAACGGACCCTTCGGCAATCCGGCGTCAATCTCCGCTCGCGCCCGCTCCGGCAGGGTTTGCAGAACCGCGTTGAGCCTCGGATTCGTCTTCGCGATCGCTTCCACCGCCGTAGCGGCGAGTTCTTCGGGTTTGACTTGCTTGCGCGCGACGAGATCGGCGAGGCCGGTCGCATCGTACGAGGAATATTCTTCGAGCGAGATCATTCGATGCCTTCCCTTCGGTCCGCGGTCCGGGTCATGGGCGTCTTGCGCCACAACCGCCTCCTAACGCATCGAGGCGGCTTCGGGCAAATGGAAATGGCGCGAGATCTAAAATCCGCGGCGCCGGTTCGCGCTCGTTTTCGAACTCGCCGACGCCGGAACGAACCAGACCGTCATCGCGCGCGCGTATCGCTCATTCCGTAATCGGCAAATGCTGTCAGCCAGGCGCGAATTCGCCGGCAAACGTCTTGAGGATATCGGACCGCGTGATAATCCCGACGAGCTTCCCGTCCTCGACCACCGGCAGCCCTTCGACCTCGCACTCGAGCAGAACCCGCGCCGCCTCCTGGATCGAGCTTCGCGGCGAAACCGCGATTACCTCGCGCGTCATCAGCATCCCGACCGTGGTGTCGGGCGTCGGGTCGCTGAACGCGATATCTCGGTCGGTGATCACCCCGACCAGCTTGCCGTCTTCCAGCACCGGTATCGAACGCGTGTGACCTTCGATCATCAGCAGCCGCACCCGCGCGACTGTCATCCCGGGCGACGCCGTTAGCGGCGCAGGCGTCATATGCGAACCGACCGCCTCGGGGTCGCCGCTTGCACGCGGCCTCACCGTCACCACGGGACAGGTTGCCTCGCGGACCACCCGCTCCGCAACGCTGCCGGCGAAAGGCCGCGGATACGAGCGGCTGGCGTGAACCGCAATCACGATCAGGTCCGCCCCGAGCTCCTCCGCTGTCCGGATAATCGCAACAGCCGGGTCGCCCGTCCGGGTATGTACCTCGTGAGCGAGCCCGGCCAGCGGTTTCGCGCAAAATCCCTCGAGCCGTTCTTTGGCGGCGTCTTCATGGGCGGCCAGCTTGTCGATTTCCCGCGGCGTCGGCGTGCCTGTCAAAGTAAGGACGTGCAGAACGTGGACGCTCGCGCCTGCCAGCCGGGCTATTTCAGCCGCGGTCTCCATCGCCGCCATCGAGTTTTCGTCGAAATCGACCGCGCTCAGAATTGTGCGAAACGTCATTCTTTGCTCCCCTCCTTCCTCGGCTTCCCTGCCGCAACGGGTAGCCGCAGCCCGCTCCCGATGCTCAGAGTTCCACCGACTACCCGGCCTTCTTTGTCTTCGGCTTCGGTTGGCTGACTTCTACCGTGGCGAATAG
Organism: Candidatus Binataceae bacterium; assembly: GCA_030042765.1. Taxonomy (GTDB): domain Bacteria; phylum Desulfobacterota; class Binatia; order Binatales; family Binataceae; genus JASHZA01. The sequence continues at coordinate 3,265 of JASHZA010000335.1, forward strand.
CGTTCCGTCGTCGCTCCACGAATACGATGCGCGGCCGTGCAAGGTCTTCTTCAATTCGTGGGCGAGGCGATGCGCCAGCTTCTGCGAAGTCGTGAGCACCTCAAGCCCGCCGTCGGAACCGATCGTATCGATCGACACGATCCGCCGCTCCGGCTGCTGCCGCGCCGCCTGCTGAGCTACGTTCTCGATCCGGCTGCGGATAAGGCTCTCCTGCGCGCCAACCCCGTCCCCCCGGATTACCAATTTTCCCTGAGCCTCGAGATGGCTCACCTGCTGGCAGGCTGGGCAAAAGCCCCAATGCCGCTGTTCGAGCATCTCGTCGGTCAACTTGTGGGATCGGCTCCAGGTCTTGCGCACGTATATCGCGCCGCATCGCGCACAGACGGTGGGCTCGGCCGGCTGTGCGGTTTTTCGAACGACCTGCGGGCTCTTATCGTCGCGTGCGAAGCTTCGGTTGAGGCCACGAATCAGCCCGCGATGTTTTCTGGTGAGATTGGATGGAGTGATTCTCGAGCTCTTGGGTCGCATATCTATTTCCCTATCGGTTTGGGTGCGCGTTCACAAATCAAGCGCGCGCGCCGCTTTCAGTTTGAAGCGTATCAGCAAAACATGCGCCATCGAGGGGCGCGCGAGATAGGTGCGATTATGCTCGCACCTTGGCACATCTATCGAGTTGCCGGCAGGGTGGAATCTTTCATGACGTGGCGCGAGCGGCGCCACCCGTTCGCCCGGTTGAGTCCAACGGCGACAGGCGATGAGCGCGTACACGTCCCTTACGGGATGTACGCGCTCAGCCTGGCTCGCGGAGGCGCAGCGGCCTATTGCGACAGGCGCAGGAGAATTTC
>JASHZA010000336.1 GCA_030042765.1 Candidatus Binataceae bacterium
GCGAAACGCCGCGGCGGCAAATTCCAGCAGATCGACGCGATTGTAGGGCCCGCCGTAGTTGCGCGGTTCGAGACGCAGGCGGCGGATCGCTTCTTCGATCGAGGGCAGGAGTGCAGGGTCGGGACCGCCTTCGGCGAGATTGCGGACTCCGGCGGGCACGTGCGGCGCGGAGCGGGTGATAAGGGGCGGCTGCGGGCGAACGAGCGTGCCGGCGCGGCCGGCGGCGGCGACCAATCCGCGCCGGTTAAGGGCGCGATAGGCGGCGGCGACGGTTGCCGGGCTGACGCCGAGGCGTGCGGCGAGGCCGCGCACGGTCGGCAGGCGATCGCCGGGGGCGAGGCTCCCGGCGACAATCGCGCGCTCGGCGCTGGCCTCGATCGCGCTTGCGTCGGAACCGTTGATTGAATATTGTTTCATTACGCTAATCATATTGTACTAGTACAATAGAAAGATCAAGCAGAGGTCAAACAGATGGAATCCGCCGGAGCCAGGCCACCGAGCGCCAGAGTCACGATAAAGAGGATGCCGGAGCGGGCCGTATACGAGCGCGCTGCGATCGACGCGATCCTCGACGAGGGCCTGATCTGCCATCTGGGGTTCGTCACCGAGGGGCAGCCCTGGGTGATTCCGACGATTTACGCGCGCGACGGCGGGCGTCTTCTGATCCACGGTTCGGCGGCGGGCCGCACGCTGCGGGCGGTGCAGGGCGGGATCCCGGTGTGCGTCACGGTGACGCTGCTCGACGGGCTGGTGCTGGCGCGATCCGCGTACCACCATTCGATGAACTACCGGTCGGTGGTGATCGTCGGGACGGCGACGGAGATCGTGGAGCGCGAGGCCAAGCTGGCGGCGATGCGCTCGCTGGTCGAGCACGTGGTGCCCGGGCGGTGGAACGACGTGCGGGGTCCGAGCGAGCAGGAACTGCGGGCGACGATGGTGCTGTCGATTCCGACGGCGGAAGCGTCGGCGAAGGTGCGCGTGGGTCCGCCGGGAGACGCCGAAGAAGACTACGCGCTCGAGACCTGGGCGGGGGTGATTCCGCTGACTCTCGAGGCCCATCCGCCGATGGCGGATCCGCGGTTGCCGGCGGGAATCGCGCCGCCCAATTATGCGCGGTTTTATCGGCGAGTGCCGGCCGGAAACGGAAAGCAGGCGGGTCGGTAGATCACTCGGTGGCGCGCGCGGCCTGACGGACGCATTCGCGGAACATCGCGCAGTAATTCTGCTTCACGCCGAGGCCCTTCATGATGCCGTCGAGTCCGACGAGCGCGCGCAGCAGGAAGATGCTGTGGCGGGGCGACTTGTAGAGCTTGTGCTCGAAGGCCATCTCGCCCACCGTGGCGGCCTTGCCGATGGCGTCGTATTCGTCGGGATGAAAGGGGCGGTCGGTGATGACCGGCTCAAACAGAATGTAGATAACTTTGACCAGCGGGGAGGGATCCTGGCCGCGTTCGAGGTAGCCCAGCTTGAGCAGGGCCGCGCCGACTCCTCGGTCGTCGCGCTTCAGGATGGATTGCGCGAGCTGGAGGCTCGAACGGCGGACCTGATCGGAGAAATGGCGGACCGATCCGAAGTCAAGGATGGCGAGGTGCGGATGGTAGGTGACGAGGTAATTGCCGGGCTGCGGGTCGGTGTGGAGCACGCCGAATTCGAGGATCTGGCGCCATACCAGTTTGTAGTATTTGCTCGCGACCCAGGCGCGGAGTTCGGGGTCGCTCGCCTCGCCGAAGACGTCGGCGAGCGGATAGCCGTCGAGGTAGGTCATCGTGAGGACGCGGCGGGAGCTGAGCTCCTTGATCACGCGCGGGATGAGGATGTCGGAATCGCCGTCGAGGAGTTTGTGGAACTGGTTGATATTGCGCGCCTCGTTGACGTAGTCGAGTTCCTCGCGCAGGCGCTCCTCGAGTTCGGCGTAGATGGTTTTGGTGTCGATCTTCTGGCGCATCACGTCGGCGGCGACAGCCTGGAGCGTGCGCAGCAACAGCCTCAGATTGCGGAGATCCTGCTCGACGGTGGCGTCGACGCCAGGATACTGGATTTTGACGGCGACCTCCTCGCCGCTCTTGAGGCGGGCGCGATGGACCTGGCCGAGGGAGGCAGCGGCGAAGGCTTCGGTCTCGAAGCCGGCGAAGAGCTGGTCGGGTGATTTCGAAAACTCGCGGCGGAACTGCTGCGAGATGAGCTTGTAGTCCATCGGAGGCACGCTGGACTGGGTGGTGCGCAGGATATCGATGGCCTCGCCAGGGAGCAGGTCGGCGCGCGTCGAGAGCATCTGGATGAGCTTCATGAAGGCGCCGCGCAACTGCTTGGAGCCCTCGACGATGCGGCGCGCGTTACGGAGATGGGTATCGAGCATTTCGCGCTCGTAGCGCGCGGCGTTGAGGAAGGGGCGGCGGATGGAGGTCCAGAGGTAGCTCGTGCCGACCTGTGAGGCGAGTCCGCCGATCTTTATCGCGCGGCGGGCGCGGCCGCTGGTGATTTTCTTGCGATCCGCCATCACTCGCTGCCGTTACTGAGACCCACCCGGTTGATCAGCGTCGCGGCGAGGGCGGCGCCGAAGCCGTTGTCGATGTTGACGACGGTGACGCCGCCGGCGCAACTGTTGAGCATCCCGAGCAGCGCGGTGATTCCGCCGAAGGCGGCGCCGTAACCGACGCTGGTGGGCACGGCGATAACCGGTTTGTCGAGCAGGCCGGCGACGACCGAAGGCAGTGCACCTTCCATCCCAGCGACGACGATGAGCACGCTCGCCGCGCGCAGGTCCTCGAGTTTGGCGGCGACGCGATGAAGTCCAGCGACACCGACGTCGTAAACGCGCTCGACGCGGTTGCCGAAGAGTTCGGCGCACAAGGCGGCCTCCTCGGCCACCGGGATATCGGAGGTGCCGGCGCTGACGACCATGACGGTACCGTGGCCGCGCGGTTCGGGCGGCGTGGTCACGATGAGGCCGATCTGAGGGTCGGCACGGTAGTCGAGGCGGGGCAGCTTGCGGCGCAGCGCCCGCGCCTTGTCAGGGGCGAGGCGAGTGACGATGAGGTTCACGCCGGACGCGGCGATCCGGCGGCCGATCGCAGCGATTTGGTCGGGGCTCTTCCCTTCGCCGAAGACGACTTCGGGGACACCGCGGCGGAGCGAGCGATGGTTGTCGATACGGGCGAAGCCGAGGTCCTCGAAGGGCAGATGGCGCAGACGGTTGAGGGCCTGAGCGGGGCTCATCCGGCGCGCGGCGACGAGTTTGAGGAGTTCGCGGATTTTGCTTTCAGTCATCGCCGGCGCGCGTGATCGGCGTGCAGCGGGCGATCAAGCTGAAGCACCACCTCGCGCACCGCACGCGCGTCGCTGCGGGCGACCGTGATCGTCAGCTCGCCGGCCTTGAGCTGCTCGCCGGGCTTGGGAATATGGCCGAGGCGTTCGACCACAAGCCCACCAATGGTAGCATACTCACTGGCTTCGGGAAGCCTGAGGCCAAAGCGGTCGTTAAGATAGGCGATGCCGGCCTGGGCGAAAACGACGAGCGTGCGTGGTCCGGTGACGCGAGCTAATTCCTCGCGCACGTCGTGCTCGTCCTCGATTTCGCCGACGACCTCTTCGAGCAGATCCTCGATGGTGATGATGCCCGACGCACCGCCGTATTCGTCGACGATTACGGCCATGGTCTCGCGTGTGTGCTGGAGCGCGACCAAGATTTCGTCGAGCGGCGTGGCCTCGGGAAAATAACTGACCGGGCGCATGACTTCGCTGACGGCGCGCGCCAGGTCGGGCGCCTCGAGCAGATCGAAAACGTGGATGACGCCGACGATGTTGAAGATGCGATCGTGAAAGACCGGAATGCGGGTGTAACCCTCGCGGCGGACGAGTTCGATCGCGCTGGCGAGCGCGCGCTCCTCGGGTATGGCGGCAACCCGCACCAGCGGCACCATCGCGTTGCGCACCTCGGCATGGGTGAAGCGAAAGATGCGGCGAATCATCTGTCGTTCGGCGGGGAGGATGGCGCCGGGTGCGGCAACGGCTTCCTCAGGACGGCGCTGCAAGAGGCGCGTCAGGTCCTCGCGGGAGAGGAAGACGCTCTCGGTGCGGGGCGAGACGCCGGCCATCCGGCGCAGCGTCCGGCTGAGGGCGGTCTCGACGGCGAGCAGAGGAGCAAGGAGCGTCGCGAGCACGCCGAGGGGGCGCGAGGTGAGCTGCGCCAGCGCGAGCGGCGCCCTCAGCGCCAGCATCTTGGGAATTGATTCGCCCAGCAGAAGGCATATGGGGGCGAGGATGAACGGCGCGAGGTAAGCGTAGCTTGGATTCATCGCATGCAGGAAGCTGGTAAGCACCGCGGCGGCGATGACGGTCGCGAGGTTGTTGCCGGTGAGCATCAGTGCGACGATGCGATCGCGGCGTTCGAGCAGGCGGGAAACGGCGCGTGCCGCGCGGTCACCGCGTTCGCCACCGGCGCGGACCTTGAATTCGTCGGCGGCTACGAGCGCGATCTCGCTCGCGGCGAAGAAAGCCTGGCAACCGATGCATGCGACGACGACGCCGATGACGGCAATGATACTCATCGCTTGAGCCTCACGAGTTCGATCGTCGCGCCGCGGACGCGTTCGACGGCGGCTTCGAAATCGCCAAAGCGGAATTTTTCGCCGGGCCGCGGCACTCGTTTGAGCTGACGGAGCATAACGCCGCTCAGCGTCTGTGGTCCGCTGCCGGGGAGAAGGCGGCCGTCGCCAAGAGCCTCCTTGAGGCGATCGATTTCGATGGCGCCCGAGACGAGCCATTCGCCGGGTCCGGCCCGCGTTAGTTCGGGGCCTTCGTAATCGAATTCGTCGCGAATTTCGCCGAACAGTTCCTCGAGCAGGTCCTCGAGAGTGATCAAACCCAAAACGCGGCCGTACTCGTCGACCACTAGTGCGAGTTGGAAGCGTCCGCGGCGCATTTCGTCGAACAATTCGCCGAGCTGTTTGCCCGGGGGAACGAAGTAGGCGGGCCGAAGGAAGCGAGCGAGGCGGGGCGGCGTGGGTTCGAGGCGGCTTGTAATCAGGTCCTTGACGTGAAGCACGCCTACTATGTTGTCGCGTTCGCCGCGGTAGACGGGGACGCGGGAGAAGTGACCGCGCGCCACTTCGGTTACGAGGCGATCGGGAGGAGTGCCGACATCGAGCGAGAAGATTTTCTCGCGGGGGGTCATCACCTCGGCGACGCGGCGGGCGCCGAAGTCGAAAATCTTGTGGATGAGTTCGCGTTCCTGCGGTTCGACCTGGCCGTAGGTTTCGCCGACGTGAAGCAGCGCCTTGAATTCTTCCTCGGAAACCGGCTCGGGGCGCGGCGGCGGCACCGAGGGGGTGAACGGACGCGCCAGTGGATGAACCAAAGCGGCGAGGACGGCCAGCGGCCGCGCGGAGATTCGGGCGACAGCGGCAGGAAATCCCAGGGCGAAGGTTTTCGGCGTGATATCGCAGAATAGCAGCACCAGCACGAGCATCACCGGCACAGCGATCACCGCGCCGATCGGCCCGAGCCAAATCAGCAGAAGGGCCGTCGCGAGGCACTCCGCGAAAACGTTGGCGGCTTCGTTGAGGCCGATGATCACGATGAGCGACTCGAGCGGGCGCGCGGTCAGACGGTCGAGGGCGTGCCGAACGGCGCCGCCAAGGCCCTCGCGCGTATGTTCCATCCGCACCAACGCAAAGAGCGCGGTTTCGGAGGCCGCGAGCGTGGCACTAATTACCAGCAACAACCCCACCGCGATCGGCAGCATCACCATCATCGGTTTCAATCGTTCGCGCGCAACTGGTCCCATCCGGTGAGCGGCGGAACGGAGCCTTGAGCTCCCTTCCGTTCTCCGAGCAGGATCGCGCGATTCCCCCTCACGATTTTACCGATCCGATGAACGGTTACACCCAGGCGGCGGCTCAGCGCCGCGTCGGATAGCCTAGGGCGCGTGCAGAAAAGCAGTTCGTAGTCTTCGCCGCCGCCGAGCGCGAAGGCGGTGTCGCTACCAGCGACGGCGCGATAGGCGGGCGAGAGTGGAATTGCGGCGGGGTCGATTTCAGCGCCGACCCCGCTGCGCTCGAGGATGTGGCCAAGGTCCTGCCAGAGCCCGTCGCTCAGATCGACCGCGGCTGGAGCGGGACGGATCCTGGCGAGAGCGCGCCCGGCCTCGAGGCGCGCGGTGGGATTAAGGAAACGATCAACCAGGAATTTGCGGGCCGCGCCATGGGCGCGCAACTCGCCCTCGATGATGCGCCATCCGAGGGCGGCGTCGCCGAGCGTACCGGTAACGTAAATGGCATCGCCCGTGTGGGCGTTTTGGCGCAGCAGCACGCTACCGCGCGCTTCGCCGAGCAGAGCGATCGTGATCGAGAACTGGTCGGCGCGCGTGATATTGCCGCCCACGATATCGACGCCGGCGGCGGCCGCCGCCCCGCGCAAACCACGGTAGAGGCGGTCGAAGAAAGCCTGGCTGAGGCCGGGACGGATCGCGAGATTGACCACGCAAGCGGCCGGTTCCCCGCCCATCGCGGCGATATCGCTTAGGTTGACCGTCAGGGAGCGCGCGCCAAGGACCTCGGGCGTGCCCCATTTGAGCTTGAAATGGACGCCCTCGACCATCGAGTCAATCGTCAAAAGCTGGGGTCCGCGCGAAGGTGCGAGGATCGCACAATCATCGCCCGGTCCGAGGATAGTACGCCGGCTGCGCGGCAATCCTGCGCACAGGCGGGCAATCAATTCGAATTCTCCGGGGGGCTTCTTCACGGAGCCCGCCGAGCCGGCAAAAGCGGTGGAGCGGACGGAAGCGCAGTCAGGGACGGCGCTCCGGAAGGCTGCGAGAGACGCGTTCGTTCACGTCAATAAGGCTAGAGTATCGAATGATAGTGGGCAAGGTGGTCCAGCGCAGCCTCAGCGGCTCGCAGTTACCACCCGGAGGGAGCCGGGCGATTCTTGAACGCCAGCCGAACCTAAGGGAGCTGCATCAGGATAGAGAGTCTGACTCGAGCTGATCGAGCAGGGCCTTGGCGTCCTTCAAATCGGCGGTGTCGAAGCCCTCGGTGAACCAGTTATGGATTTCGGCGAGCATCGTGCGCGCCTCGTCGCGGCGGTCGGTATCGCGCAGCAAACGCGCGAGGCTTACCGTCGCCCGCAACTCCCACCATTTGGCGCTCTGACCCCGGGCGATTTTGATGGCCTGACGAAGGCAAGTCTCGGCCTTCAGCTCATTGCATGCAGACTTCAACAGCAGCTCACCCTCAAGCCGATAAAGCTCGGCTTCCTGGAGCCGCTGACCGGTTTGGTGCGCTGTCTCGAGCGCATTGACCAACAGACGGCTTGCCTGGTCGGTCCGACCGATTCTCGCGTAAGTCTCGGCTAACGGAATAAGTAAATAGGTCGGAGTGCCCATGCCGGTAGCCTCG
>JASHZA010000337.1 GCA_030042765.1 Candidatus Binataceae bacterium
CGCTCTTATGTATCCTGCGAGGAAATTCCCCAGGGCGCGGTGCGTCGCGTGAGCACGTCCGGCGTGGTAATTTTTCTCCAGCGTCACGATGGATTCCGCAATCGTCAAACCGCCCGCGTTGCGCCCCGGCGATACGATCGGCGTGGTCGCGCCAGCCGCGGCCGTCGACCGCGAGTATCTCGAACGCGGAGTCGGCACGCTGAGTGCAATGGGTTTTCGCGTCAAGGTTTCGCGCCACGTGCTGGACCGCGCGGGTATCCTGGCGGGCAGCGATCGCGATCGCGCGGGGGAAGTCGCCGCGTTTTTCCGCGATCCAGAGGTGAGGGCGATCTTTGGCGCGCGCGGCGGCTACGGATGCGGGCGCCTGTTGCCGCTGATCGACTTCGCGACGATCACGCGGACACCCAAGATCTTCCTTGGGTTCTCGGACGCGACGTTCCTCCTGAACGCGCTGGTGGACCGCAGTGCAATCGCATGCTTCCACGGTCCTATGGTCGCTATGGATTTTGCGCGTGGACTTACGCCTCGATCCCGGGACCATCTGATGCGCCTACTGAGCGGAGATGCGGAAGGGTGTGAACTCGAGGCGCGCGAAGTGGTGCATAAGGGCGTCGCCGAGGGCCAACTCATCGGGGGATGTCTTTCGGTCGTCGTTGCAAGCTTAGGGACGCCGTGGGCGCCTAACTTCGACGGCCGTATTCTTTTTCTGGAAGATATTGGCGAAAAGGCGTATCGAATCGACCGGATGCTGGTACAATTGAGGCAAGCTGGCGCCCTAGAACGCGTTGCCGGAGTGGTCTTCGGCGCGATCCGGCCGGTGGAGGGCAGCGAACAGGAGCGGGCGCTGATCGCGGAATTTATTGCGGATCAGACCGCGGGGCTCGGCTGCCCGGTATTGTTCGGAATCGAGGCCGGGCATGGCACCGAGAATCTGACGCTGCCGTTCGGTGTGTGTGTCCGGCTCGATGGCGGCAGCCGCCGGCTGATAATTTCGGAAGCGGCGGTCAGTTGAGGCAGGCTAGCCGCCAGAGGTCGGATTGATCTGCAAGCGCGCATCGGCGCATACGAGGGGAAGGGGATAGAGGATTGGGCTGGCGCGAAGTCGAGCAGGCCGTCAACGATGCGGTCGAACACGGCGCCATTCCGGGCGCCACAATCATAGTACGAAAGCGCGACGACATCGCGTTCGAAGGCGCCTTTGGTCATCGCGCATTGGTGCCGGACCGATCGCCGATGCGGCTGGAGACCGTCTTCGATCTTTCGTCCCTGACCAAACCACTGGCCACGACGATCGGCGTGATGATGCTGACCAGGGACGGCAAGATGCGGCTGGACGAGCGGGTCACGCGTTTCTTCCATAACTTCGGAGTCCACGGCAAGGGTTACGTGACCTTTCGCCAGCTCCTGGCGCATTGTTCGGGCCTACCGGCGTGGCATCCGTTTTATCAGCAGATCGCCGAGGTCGAACGTGCGGGGAAGGTCAACTTTATGGCCAGCCGCGGCGCGAAGGAATTCGTTTACGAGGAAATCCATCGGGAGAAGCCCGAGAGCACGCCCGGCACCAGGACCAACTATTCCGATCTTAATTTCATACTGCTCGGGGAGGCGGTCGAACAGGTTTCGGGCGTCGCCCTGAACCGATTTTGCCGCGACAAGATTTTCCGCCCGCTCGAACTGCGCGCCACCGACTTCATCGACATTTCGTTGGTGCGTACGCGCCGGCTGGAGCCGGTGCCCGAGATGTTCGCGCCGACGTCGGTGTGCGCATTGCGCAAGCGGTTACTGGTGGGCGAGGTCGAAGACGAGAACGCCTTTGCGATGGGAGGCGTGGCGGGTCATGCGGGACTCTTCGCCCCGGTAAGGGAAGTGGATCGGATTGCACACGAGTTGATACGCTGTTACGCGGGGCGTTCGGATTTCGTTCCGCAGAAAATCGTCCGCGAGTTCTGGACTCGTGACAAAACGGTGCAGGGCTCGACCTGGGCGCTGGGATGGGATTCGCCATCGCCTGAGTATTCAAGTTCCGGCCGGCACTTTTCACCCGAAGCCGTGGGCCATCTGGGCTTCACCGGCACCTCGATATGGATCGAGCCCGAGCGTGAAATTGCGGTTTCGATCCTGACCAACCGGGTTCATCCAAAGCGCGACAACCAGGCGATCCGCGATTTTCGTCCGAAGATTCACGACCTCGTGATGGAAGCGCTGGAGGAAGGCAAGTAGCCGCGAGCGGGCAAACGTGCCCGGTTGCGCGGCGTGAATCGTGATGGTGCCATTGATGCCGTGGGGGAGGGGCTGATGAGCGCCACGCTGTCTGGGGTAGCGCTCGAGTCGAGCGCGCGTCTGGAGCGTATTCCGCGCGAGGTTCGCCGGGTACATCTGATTGGCGTCGCCGGGTCTGCGATGGCGGCGCTGGCCGGAATGCTGGCGGCGCGTGGCCTCGAGGTTACCGGCTCGGACAGCCAGCTCTACGAACCGGCCGCGTCGATTCTGAAGCAACTCAGGGTCGGCGTGCTGACCGGCTATGCCGCAGGCAACCTCGAACCCGCACCCGATCTGGTCGTGGTCGGCAACGTGGTGACGCGCGCGAATCCCGAAGCCGTGGCTTTGCTCGCATCGGCGATTCCATATGTCTCGATGCCCGAGGCGCTGTGGCATTTCTTTCTACGCGAGCGGCGCGTTCTGATGGTTGCGGGGACCCACGGCAAGACCACGTCGACCGCGATGATGGCGCACTTGATCGACGCAGCTGGCCGCGATCCGTCGATGCTGGTCGGCGGGCTGGCGCGTGATTTTGGGGCCAACTATCGGCTTGGCAGTGGGCCCGATTTCGTGATCGAAGGCGACGAGTACGACACCGCCTTCTTCGACAAAGGTCCCAAGTTTCTTCATTACCGGGCCCACGGCGCGATTATCACCGCCGTCGAATTCGACCATGCGGACATCTACCGCGATCTCGAGCACGTGAAATCTTCGTTCCGTTCCCTGACCGCGCAGATGGACTCCGGGCGGGTGCTGGCGGTCTGCGCGGACTTTCCACACGCGGTTGCGGTGAGTGAAGACACCCGCCCAAAGCGGCTGACTTTCGGGCTCCGCGCCGGCCAGTTCCGCGCGGCGAATCTGCGAATCGCCGCGGACGGCGCCCATTTC
>JASHZA010000338.1 GCA_030042765.1 Candidatus Binataceae bacterium
GCCTGGCTGGCGTGGATGAAGTCCGCGGTCTCGGCCGTCGGAAACGAAAGATGGATCACTCCACCTTGCGCCGACCGCCGCACGCGAAAGCCGCTCTTTCCGAATACCTCGAGCATCCGATTGTTGTCGCCAAGCACATTGGCCTCGAACTCATTGATCCCGGCCGCCCGCGCCACGCGGCTGAGATGCTCGAGCAGAACGGTCCCAATACCGCGACCCTGATGGTCGTCCAAAATGGCGAACGCGACCTCGGCGCGACCTGCATTGTTGGGACTACGCACGTATCGCGCTACCCCGATGAAGCATTCTTCGCCGCCATCGCGCAACGTCGCTACGAGGCAGACGTGATCGACGAAATCAACGGCCGTCATCCGCTCGAGTTCGCGTTCGCTCAGGCCGCGCTTGATGCCAAAGAAGCGATAGTAGATTGACTGTTGGCTCAGGCTGTTGAAATGGCGCTGCAGGCGATCCCGGTCATCCGCGCGGATCGCACGGATATGAATTGAGCCGCCGTCGCGAAGGATCTCCTCGACGCTATAGGCTGTGGCATCCGGAGTGCTGTTCGTCATAGGCAATTGCTTCATGCAACGGCTTCGATGCGCACAGCCTGCCTAGCTGTCGTTCGACCGCAAGCACCGCCGCGTCATTCCCACGGGTAGTGTCCGCTACGATCCGACATTCCGGCGCAATTTCGTCGAGCGGGACAAAGTCTGCGACCTGGCGCAGGTACACCGCCGCGTCCGCATCGGAGACCGATCCAGGCCGTCGCGAACGTTCGCTCAACCGGCGCATCACCTCGCTTTCGTCTGCTCGGCATTCGACGAACAACGCACACGCGCCCGTACGCACTGCGGCCTCGAGCACCCGGCGGCGTTCGCCCGGGTGCCGAAATGTCGCGTCAAGAATGACGCCGGCCCCTATTTCGATTCGCTGCTGCGCGCCCAGAATCAATGCGTCGTAGGTCCGCTGCGTGAACTCCTGGCTGTAAATGCCACCCCCGTATGGCGCCTTTAGCGGTGTCGTGGGCGAGGCCCCGATCATCCGTTTTCGCACATCGTCGGAGTTCAACACCTCGAGGCCCATCCGGTTCCCAAGTGTGCGCGCGAAGGTCGACTTGCCTGTGCCCGCGGCTCCGCAGACGACGATCACGACGGGTCTCCCGTCGTAACATCCAGCGTAGCCGCAGGCCATCGCAAAGTAGCGCGTGGCGAGCGCCCGCGCCCGGTCGCGCTCGGCTCGTGGCACCTGCGAATCGAGGCTTCTCAGGCTCTCAACTTTCGCCCGCACCACCGCGCGATAAGACTCATAAAATGGTAGAACGCGGGTGAAATCGGCGTCGTCAGTGATGCCGGCATAGGTCGCGCAGAGCGGCCCAGCCAGATGCGGGGCGCCCAGCCGCTCCAGGTCCATCGCGAGGAACGCGACGTCGCACGCAGCATCACCATAGCGCAGCCGCTCGCTGAACTCGACGCAATCGAAAATCACGATCCTTCCGCCCATCAGGCAGATATGTTCGCAGCGCAGGTCACCGTGCCCTTCGATCACGCGACCCTCATGCGCTCGGCGGTTCAAAAGCTGCCAGTGCTGATCGAGGAAGCCACGCGCGTAGCGGATAAGCCCTTTCATCTGCGCGCGATTGAGCGTGTAGCCCTCGAAACGCTCGCATTCGGCGAGGTTGCCCATCACCATTTGCGCCACCGCGGCCGCACATCCGTAGCGCGACGCGGCTTCCCTGGATGCGCTGCGATAAAACTGCCCGAGGTGCCGCGCGATCACTTCGATCTGCTCCACACTAACGGCTCCCTCGTTTAATAAGCGGTCGAGCATCCGCTCCCCCGGCAGTCGACGCATCACGACCGCATACTCGACCGCGTCCGTCGGCATCTCGCCGGTCGCCCCGCCCAACGCAAACCGACCGTCTGGTGCGACGATAGCGGCAACTCCCAGATATATTTCCGGGGCAAGCGGCTGGTTGAGACGCACTTCCTCAAGGCAGAGCCGGCGGCGCGCCTCCAGGGTCGACGCGTCGACAAATACGAACCGCACCGGCTTCTTCACCTTGTAGACATATTCACCTGCCAGGAAAACCCACGAAATATGCGTTTGAACCAGTTCGACATCGCGCGGACGATGTGGATAGAAATGCGGCTCGAGCATCGCGGCTACGACCGCCGGCAACGCGCCCGGCAAGCCCGCACCCAGCGGTTCACATATGCGCGTTCCCTCCACTCTTTCTCCGTATGGAGCCGACCTCGATGTTCGCCTTCAGCTTTTTTCTTCCTCCACGAACGCTTCCAGAATGTCGGACGTGGAGATCATTCCAACCAGCCGGCCATCCTCGACCACCGGCAGGGCTCCGATCTTTCGCTCCCGCAGCAGCCGAGCGGCCTCCCGCACGGGAGTTTCAGGGTTCACGGTCAGCACCGGTTCCGACATCGCCGTCTTAACGTCGGTATGCTCGTGGTAGCCCGTGTGCGTGCGCAGGTCGCGGTCGGTGATGACGCCCACCACATGGCCCTCGTCGACTACCGGCATGCTGCGGAAATTGCCCGATCGCATGCGCGTATCGACCGCGGAAAGCTTCTCTGTCGAAGTAGCGGTGATCGGGTTGCCAGTCATCCAATGGCTGACTTTCCCCTGGTCGCGCACTGGACCTCGCCGCACCGTCAGCACCGGACAAGGCGCCTCGCGCAACACGACCTCCGCGACGCTACCCAAAAAAACCCGGGTGAAGCCCGAACGGCCGTGTGTCGCCATCACGATCACGTCCGCCGCCAACCGCGTGGCCGCCCTCAGAATCGACGCTGCCGGATCACCCATATGAGTCGAAATCTCGTACTTGACACCCCGCAGATGCCGCCGTGCAATCTCGTCGAGCTTCTGCCGCGCAGTCTCCTCCTGGCCCTTGTAAACGTCCACGTATATCGGTGTTCCGGCGGGCGGCAGGATCATCGGCACTACATGGAACAGAAGAACTGTGCCGTCATTCTGGCGGGCAAAATCAGCCGCAGTCTCAACTGCTCTTATGGAGGCATCGTCAAAGTCTATCGGACTGAAGATCCTCCTGTATGGAAACGCCATGGTGGTTCTCCCTGAGCAAAGAAGTCTCTTGGCTTCCAAATAAGCGAGGTCCGTGCCAGATCGCACGCTCGGAGCTTTCGCTCGGATTCGGGGCGAATTCTCTCCGAACGGTCAGAGTCCGTCGCCCGAGGATAGCCAAAAATGTCTCCTATGGTTACACGGGAGGCAATTGACTGCGGCAAAGGGGCGCAAGTCAGGGGCGTTGCAGGAGCAAGTCCGGCAGTACCGCTGCCTTGCCCATCGCAACCGCGTTTACGATCGATTTCGCGGCCATCACAGCGACCGGATTTTTGGCGACCAGGCTCTCCGCCAATTCCTGCACCACGGGATGAAGCTGTTCCCTGTTGACAACACGATTGAGCAGACCCATTTGCAGCAATTCCTCGGCAGAACACCGCCGGCAGGTGATTATAAGGTCTTTGGCGCGCGTCGGCCCGACATGAGCGGTGAGCAGGGCACTCGAACCGGGACTGAGCGGGACGCCCAAGTCAACTTCGGGGAACCAGAACTGGGCGCCTTCAACCGCGACCCGCAGGTCGCATCCAAGGGCGAGGGCCCAGCCTCCACCGATCGCGTAACCGTTGATCGCTGCTATCGTGACCTGCTCGAGATTCACCAGCAGGTCGAGCGTGCGCCCGATGAGGCGTGCACGCCGCTTTCGGTACTCTCCAAAAATCCTTTGACGTTCCGCTTCGTCGCTTACACCCCTGATCTGCGAGAGGTCGGCGCCGGCTGAAAAGGTGTTTCCCGATCCGGTGAGAATCATCACCCGTACCGCGGGATCGTCGCGCACCTGATGCAACAAGCTCTCGAGCTCAAGCACGACCTCTTCATTGAGCGGATTGCGTTTTTCCGGCCGGTTGAAGGTAAGGGTCGCGATCCGGTCCTTCGTCTCGAGGGAAAAGTACTTCGCCACAGGTCTCTCCTGCTCCGGCCGCCGGCCCGGCCAAAACGGCAGCTATGCGGCCAGAAATTGAGTCACTATCCGAGTGAAATCATCGGGCTGCTCCAGTTGCGGAAAATGACCGCAGCGATCGATCACTTCCAGCCGCGCACCGGCGATCGCCTTTCGATACAGTTCTCCGCACTCGAGCGGCGCGATCTTGTCTTCCCGGCCCCAGACCACGAGCGTGGGGATCCCACGCAGGCGCGGCAGCAGCGCTGGCAGGCTTGGGTCATGCATGTAGGGCTTCCAACAATAGCGAGTGGCCGTTTCCCGATTGATTATATGGGCCTCGCGCTCCTCCGGGCTAGGCTTGCGCCCGAACAGCAGTTCGTAGTCCGCCACCTGCTTGGTGTCGAAGAAGGCCAACCTGCGCGCACCCTCAGCTCCATGGAGAAAGATGTCCGTGATCTCCGAGTTCTTTGGCCGGATGCCGACGGCATCGACCAACACCATGCGCTCGACCGTGCGTGGCGACATCACGGCAATTTCCGCGGCCAGCCAGCCCCCAATGAAATGGCCGAGCAGAGCGGTCTTGTCGAGTTCCAGCTCCTGCAAAATCCACAGATAAAAGCGCGACAAATCGTGAAA
>JASHZA010000339.1 GCA_030042765.1 Candidatus Binataceae bacterium
TCCCCGCCGCGTCTCGGGCTACAACCTCGACCAACTCCTCCCGGAAAACGGCTTTAACCTCGCACGTGCGGTGGTCGGCTCGGAGGGCACGCTCGCGGTCGTGCTCAACGCCGAATTGCAGTTGGTGCCCCGGCCGAACAAGCTCGCGATGGTCGTGCTCGGCTTCGACGACGTCTTCGTCGCTGCCGACCAGACCCCGTGGCTGCTCGAACATCGCCCCGAGGCGCTCGAGGGTTTCGACCATCAACTGCCCGATTTCGCTCGGGCCAAAGGGATGGCGGCGGTGCGCCTGCTGCCGGCCGGCAAGGCGTTCCTGATCGTCGAGGTGGGCGGCACGACCGACGTCGAGGTCCGCGCCCGCGCCGGGGCCGTCAAGCGCCAGGCCGAGGCCGTCAGGCACTGCACCGGTGTCGCAATTCTGCTCGACGCCGCCGAACAGCGTGCCGTCTGGGGAATTCGCGAGTCTGGGCTGGGCGCCGGCGCTTTGATTCCCGGCCATCCGCGCACCTGGCCCGGCGCCGAGGACTGCGCGGTCCCGCCCGCGCGCCTGGGCGATTTCCTCCGCCGCCTGGTCGCTCTGCTTGCGCGCTACGATCTTGCCGCCGCCACCTATTACGGCCATTTCGGCGAAGGATGCGTCCATTGCCGAATCAACTTCGACTTCTTCACCTCCGACGGTATTGCCAGGTTCCGTGCCGCGATGGTCGACATTGGCGACCTCGTCGCCGAATTCGGCGGCTCCCTCTCGGGCGAGCATGGTGACGGCCTCGCGCGCTCCGAACTATTGCCCAAGATGTTCGGACCGGAACTGATCGCCGCGTTCCGCGAATTCAAGCACGCCTTCGATCCTGACCACCGGATGAATCCCGGCGTCATCGTCGATCCCGAGCCGCTCGATTCGCATCTGCGTATCGGCAGTCACTACAACCCGCGTCCGGTCCGCACTCGCTTCGATTTCTCCGCCGAGGGCGGCCTCGCCGGCGCCGCGCTCAAATGCGTCGGCATCGGCAAATGCCGCAAGACCGACGCGGGCGTAATGTGCCCATCCTACATGGCCACGCGCGAAGAGAAGTACTCGACCCGGGGGCGTTCCCGCCTGCTCTTCGAGGCGCTCACCGGCGGCCCGCTCCCGGGAGGATTTACCGACGAAACTCTCTACGATTCGCTCGAGCTTTGCCTGTCCTGCAAGGCGTGCAAGACCGAGTGTCCGGCCTCGGTTGATATGGCCGCCTATAAGGCCGAGTTCATGGCGAACTACTACGCGTCGCATCGTCGGCCGTTGCCCGCGCACTTCTTTGGCCGCATCCATGAGATTGCGCGGCTTGCTGCGCTGGCCCCGGGCCTCGCCAACCTTTTCGCTGGCGGCGCTTTCGGCGCGCTGGGAAAACAACTCCTGCGGATTCATCCGGATCGGGCGCTGCCGCGCTTTGCCCGGCGGACCTTTCGCGCATGGTTTGATCAGCGCGCGCCGCACAACGCTGACGCGCCGGAAGTCCTGCTCTTCCCCGATACCTTCAATAATTTCTTCGAGCCCGAGGTCGCGATCGCGGCCACTGAGGTGCTCGAACGCGCCGGCTTCCGCGTGGTAATTCCCTCGCGCGACGTCTGTTGCGGACGCCCGCTCTACGATCAGGGCATGCTCGACGCCGCGCGAAACCGCCTGGTCGATCTGATGGGCGCGCTTTCCCCCTGGGCCGAACGCGGAATCGCCGTGGTTGGTCTCGAACCGAGTTGCCTGCTTACCTTGCGCGACGAATTGCCGCGCCTTTTTCCGCGCGTTTCCGCCGCCCGTAAGCTCGGCGAAAATACGATGCTGCTCGACGAATTCCTCGCCGCGAAGGCGCCCGCCTTCCTTCCGCCCGCGCTTGCCGGACGCGCCCTCGTCCACGGCCATTGCCATCAGAAGGCGCTCGCTGGGATGGCGTCCGAAATGTCCGTGCTCGCCCGCGCGCCCGGCTTGACCGCCGAAGCGCCCGACGCCGGATGCTGCGGGATGGCCGGGGCGTTCGGTTACGACCTCGAGCGTTTCGAAGTCTCGCGCGCGATCGCCGAGCGTGTGCTGCTCCCCGCGATTCGCAACAGCGCACCTGATACGCTAATCGTCGCCGATGGCTTCGCGTGCCGTGCGCAAATCCGCCAGTTCTGCCCAGACCGCCGGCCGCTCCATCTCGCACAAGCACTCAATCTGACACAGGGCTCGGCGCAACCGCCCGAGCCAATGAGGTGATACGCGCAATGCGTCTTGGAATCACGATCCCGCTCGACGGCTTCCAGAATCGTAACTTTATCGACCTCGTGCGCCTCGCCGAAAAGCTCGGCTACGCCGACGCCTGGACCTACGAGACGATGCAGGGCGACGGCATCACGCCCATCGCCGCCGCAGCCACCGTCACCGAAAGCATCCGGCTCGGCACCGCCATCCTCCCGGTCTTCACCCGGTCGCCCGCGCTGCTCGCTCTGTCGGCGGCGAATTTGCAGCAATTCTCCGGCGGCCGTTTCATCCTCGGCCTCGGCATCTCGACTCCGACCATCGTCCAGAACTGGATGAACGTGCCGTATGAAAGGCCGGTGACGCGCTTGCGCGAGACGGTCGAAGCCCTGCGCGCGATCTTCGGCGGCCAAAAAGTCTCGGCGACCGGCGAGACGCTTAAGATCGACGGCTTCCGCCTCGGTGTTCCGCTCGACACGCCGCCCCCGATCTTCGTTGGTGCGCAGGGCGAGCTGATGCTCCGCACCGCCGGCGAGATCG
>JASHZA010000340.1 GCA_030042765.1 Candidatus Binataceae bacterium
ACCGCACGACGTGTGCCATCATCAAAGGCTCGGCTGTCGATGCTGATTAACGCGGCAGGGAATAGTGATGGGTGTGACGGATGAAAGTAAAGTGCCGAAGAATCCTGTGTCCAATCGACTTCGACCGAATTTCAATTCCGGCAATCGAATTCGCTCGAGAACTCGCGAGGCGAAATGATGCGCTCATATACCTGCTATCAGTCGTGCCCAAGGAACGGACGCGACTGAAGACCGAGCTGGAGCAAGTCGCGCACGACAGTCTTCGTGCGGTTGCCCGCAAATGGCTCGAGCCAAAAATACCGCATCGAATCGTCGTTCGCACAGGTCAACCGGCAAAGGCCGTGGTCAAAGCCGAGGCGGAATTCAAAGCCGACCTGGTAGTGATGGCTACGCACGGGCGCACGGGCAGGAGTCTTGCCCGTCTCGGCAGCGTAACCGACGAGGTCGTGCGGTGTTCAACCTGTCCGGTCCTGACGCTCAGGCCGAGTGGACATGAGTGAGTCGCTTCATGGCAGCCTGGGCAGGACCCTGTCGGTAAACGACAGAAAGGTTTCGTGGCTGAGCGGGGCGCCGATCAAATAGTCCAGATGGATTTCCTCGCGCAGGCGGCTAATCTCGTCGGCAACGCGCTCCGCCGTCCCGTGGATGACCACTGAGTCGACATAGCGCTCGACCGGGTCTCGGCCGTCCGCGAATCGTTTCGGATCGACATAAGTTTTGAGCAACCATTTCGCGCCCTCGCCCGCGACCTGGGCCGCCTCGCGATCGGTGGAGGCAATTGCCAGCAGCCGGGCTATCGGGATCTCGCGCCCTTCGATCGAAAAGCCATTGGCCCGGAGCTGTTCCCGATAGAACTCCCATTGCTGACCCGTTTCCTGATGGTTGGCGTGGGGCCCCATAAGTACTGAGTGTCCCATCGACGCGGCCCACTGAAGGGCTTCCAGTGATCCGGCCGCCATCCATACTGGAGGACAAGGTTTCTGGAGCGGCTTCGGCAGCACTTCAACGTCATCAAACGAGAAAAACTTCCCATGATAAGTCAGACGGTCGCTGGTCCACGCACGCATCACAATGTCGACGGCCTCATGGAACCGAGCCTGGCTTTCTTCCATCGGCACGGCGAAGGTACGGAATTCGCGGTTGTCGAAGCCGCGTCCGGCTCCCCAATTGACCCGGCCGCCGGAAAGGATATCAAGTAGCGCGATTTCCTCGGCCAGGCGCAAGGGATGGTAAAACGCAGCGAGCGTGACGCCTGTGCCGATCCGAATTTTTTTGGTACGCGCCGCGGCGAATGCGCCCATTACAGGGATCGAGGGGCATACGCTGTAGTCGCTGAAATGGTGCTCGGTAAGCCAGACCGCGTCGTAACCGCTTCGATCCATAATCTCGATGCGCTGGAGGGCACGCGCGTAAACCGTTTCCAACGCCTGGCGGCGCTCCGGCCAACTGAAAAACTGCAGAATTCCGAATTTCACTTCATGTTCCTCTACGCAGCGGCCCTCTCTGCTCTCATGCGGGAGTGCCGTCCGGCGTCAGCA
Organism: Candidatus Binataceae bacterium; assembly: GCA_030042765.1. Taxonomy (GTDB): domain Bacteria; phylum Desulfobacterota; class Binatia; order Binatales; family Binataceae; genus JASHZA01. The sequence goes on from JASHZA010000340.1 coordinate 1,539, forward strand.
GAAAGCTGCGGTCAAGCTGTGCAAGGTTAGGACATCCGATCTGACCCATCACAAGATCGATTTCGTTGCGAAGAATCTTGATCGCCTTGCGAACGCCGACAGGTCCAGCCGCCGCCGCGCCATACAGAGTCGCCCGGCCAACGAAGACGAACCGCGCCCCGAGCGCCAACGCCACGAGAATGTCGGCGCCGCGCCTCACGCCGCTATCCAACATGAGTACGATCCTGTCGCCGACTGCGGCGTGAATCGCCGGCAGAACCTCGAGCGGAGCAGGAGCCTGATCAAGTTGCCTTCCCCCATGATTCGAAATGATTAGGCCGTCGACACCCGCCTCAGCGGCGCGAAGCGCGTCATCGCGATGCATAATCCCTTTGACCACCAAGTGGCGTGGCCAGAGGCGTCGAAAGGTCTCGAGGTCGCGCCACGTCATGGTGGCAGGAGTCTGCGACGACATAAAGCGGGCAACGCCGGTGGAGTCCGCCTCGGGAGGGGCATAGGACGCCCAATTCTCGAAGCGAGGCTTGCCGTGCCGCAGATAATCTGCGACCCAGGCTGGATGCATAAGCGCTTCCGCGATCGTCGAAAATTTAAACGTAACGGACAGCCCGAAGCCGTTGCGCATATTGCGCTCGCGTTTTGACGATACCGGCACGTCCACCGTCACCACCAGGGTACTGAACCCGGCGTCTCGAGCCCGGCGTACGAGGTCTTCGGTAATCTTGGGGTCGCGTGCGGTGTAAAGTTGGTACCATGTATGCTTTGGAGCAATCCGGGCGGCCGCCTCTATCGAAGCAGTAGCGCTACCCGACATCACGAAGGGGATATCCGCGGCAGCGGCCGCCTCCGCCAGTATGAGATCAGCACCCGGACGAAATAGAGCGGCCAGACCCGTCGGCGAGATACCGAACGGGCTGGCGTAGGTACGATCGAACAGCTTAGCGGATTGGTCGCGCTGCGAAATATCGACCATATAGCGTGGAACCAGCCGGTGTCGCGCGAAGCTGTTCTCGTTTCGACCCAGGCAACGTTCGTCTTCGACGCCGCCCTCGATAAAGTCGAACGCGATCTTCGGCAGGTGCCGTTTGGCTATTCGTCGCAGGTCCTCGATGTTCACGGCATCAGCGATTTTCATCTTGCTCGAGCCTTTCAAACGCCGCCCAGACGGTGACGTTCTTCCTTCATTGACACTTTTTCCAGTCATTCTACAAAGGGAGGCAACGATCCGGGGGCTGACCCCATGCCGCGATGCAGATACTGCCAACCGGCGGACTATACGGCGCAGGCGGCACTTACACCTTAAAATGACAGGCGAGCAACAGCGGCGGGGTTTTCAACGGCTCCGCTGCTGGGTTCGGATGGAGCTTATTGGCTCGCTCTTTGCGTTAGGTCCACCTGGAGTTCCGCCAGGAGTAGGCCGTGAAAATCAGGCTCGAAATGACACGTTTGGGATGGCGACGACTCGCCCGCATAATCGCCAGGATGGTCAGGACTAAGGCCCTCGTCGCTGGGGCAAGGACGGGCCTGGCTCGCGCCGGCGAGGCAGCACATGAAGAAGGTCCTTCGATTTTCGAGCCCGAGGTGATGTTGCCCCGTCAATACAACGAAGCATTCCGGCGCAAGCATGTGCTCGAAGCTGAGAAGGCCCTGATGTTCGCGGTGCTCGAGGATGCTGTCGAGAGTTACCGGAGGTATTTCAAGTCCTCCAGCAAAAGCGGTCAAAACCGGTTTCGCGAGGCTGAGGAATGGATCGATCGCCACGACAAGCTGTGGCTTTTCTCGTTCGATAACGTCTGTGAAGCCCTCGATATTGACCCGGAATATATGCGCCGCGGCCTCCACGAATGGAAGCAAAAGCAATTAGACAAACCGGAGCGAGTCAACGCGCCCTGATCCTGAACGTCAAAATGGAGCGATTAGCACCATGAGCTGGCTCCGAATGCTGCATCGGGATCTTCACGCTAGTTCATCCGGCTATCCAGATCGGGAAGGCGTCTTTCGGCAACGACGGCACGATCTGGCGTAGAGAACGCAAAAGAGCAATTCAAATCCTGTGGAATTCGTCAAAATCCATGACTATTTGTGGGAAATTCCCAGGCATGGAGCGATGCTGGTGCCGGGGCGAGTCTACGCCAGCGCCCGGATGATGGACGAGTTGCGCGACGATCCGGCCCTCACGCAGGTGGCCAACGTGGCCTGCCTTCCCGGGATTGTCGGCTACTCGCTTGCAATGCCCGACATCCATTGGGGGTACGGATTCCCAATCGGTGGCGTGGCCGCTATGGACGCGCATTCGGGTGTCATCTCACCGGGCGGAGTCGGCTATGACATCAATTGCGGCGTCCGCCTCATAGGGACCAACCTGCAATATGGCGAAATTGCTGGAAAAGTCGATCGGCTGGCCGACGCGCTGTTCCATGCGATCCCTGCCGGCGTCGGCTCGCATGGCGCCATACCGGGACTTTCGGTTGATGAACTCCGACACCTCGTCGTCGAGGGCGCAGGCTGGGCGCTACGCAATGGCTACGCGACGGCGGAGGATCTCGAACACACGGAGGAGAGCGGATGCCTGGCGGGAGCACAGCCCGATCGGGTCAGTGAATTTGCTTTCAACCGGGGCCGCAAGCAGATTGGGACGTTGGGATCAGGAAACCATTTTCTCGAAGTCAGCAGGGTCGACCAGGTTTACGACACGAAGGCCGCAGGCTCGCTCGGCCTGGAACCCGGGCAAGTTACCGTCCTTATCCATTCGGGCTCGCGCGGATTGGGCCATCAGACCTGCGACGATTATCTGAGGCTGATCGGTCAGGTGATGGCCAAGTACGAGATTCGGCTTCCCGACCGCCAGCTCGCCGCCGTGCCCATCGCGTCGCCCGAGGGACAGGCGTACCTCGGCGCGATGGCCGCAGCCGCGAATTTCGCGTGGTGCAACCGCCAGGTGATGATGCACCTTACGCGGCAGGCCTTCATGGAAACACTCGGAGTGAGTCAGCGCGAGCTTGGTTTTTCGCTGGTCTACGACGTCTGCCACAACATCGCGAAATTCGAAGAGCACGTCATCGACGGAGAAAAGCGTCTCGTCTGCGTTCATCGCAAGGGTGCGACCCGCGCGTTCGGCCCCGGCCATCCGGCGCTGCCGCCAGCACTGCGTCCGATCGGACAGCCGGTGCTGATTCCTGGCGACATGGGACGTTACTCCTTCGTCCTGATTGGCCGCGAAGCCGCGATGCGCGAGACCTTCGGGTCGTCCTGCCATGGCGCCGGCCGCGTTATGAGCCGCGCCCAGGCGAAACGCGAGGCGCGAGGACGCGATCTCTATAGCGAGCTTGCCGCGCTGGGCGTGACCGTCCGCGCCCAGAGCCGCGCCGGCGTCGCCGAGGAGATGCCGCAGGCGTACAAGGACGTCGCTGACGTCGTCGATGTGATGGAAGCTGCGGGAGTGACGCAGCGGGTCGCCAAGCTCAGGCCCTTCGCCGTAATCAAGGGTTGAATACTCACGCCGTTCCGATTCCCGGCAAAAAAATCGGGGCAGCGCCTTCAGGCCGCCCCGATCACGTCACAACCCTAAAGACCGGCGATTCGCCTAGTTATTTACTATTTGTATAAGATCGACGCCGAATTGTTGTGCGGCGTTCCCTCCGAACATCCGGGCGATCGTCGGTTCATCGACGCGCGCCGCGCCGAGCATTTCGATCGCATCCCACGCGCTGGTGGTATC
>JASHZA010000341.1 GCA_030042765.1 Candidatus Binataceae bacterium
CGCGAGCGCGACCGAGGGCTTGAGCTTGCCGCATCCAATGTAGTCGAGAAAGAAAAGCGGCCGCGCATTGTGGCATATGATGTCGTTGACACACATCGCCACACAGTCGATTCCTATCGTGTCGTGGCGGCCGGTCGCGAACGCAATCTTGAGCTTGGTCCCGACCCCGTCGGCGCCGGCGACAAGCACGGGCGCGCGCACCATAGAAATACCGGCCAGGTCGATGAGCGCGCCGAAACCGCCGATACCCTCGAGCACATGGGCGCCGAGGGTGGGACGGGAAAGCTTGCGGAAAAGCGGGATCAGGCGCTCCTTGAGCTCGATGTCCACGCCCGCGGATTTGTATGTGAGACGCCGCGGCATCGGCTCAACTCGTCCGCCGCGCCAGCGCCACTGCGCGCCACGCGGATTTGTCGCCGGGGTACGGCACCATTCCTTCGCGGTAGCGCAGGAGTTCCATGCCAACGAGCATTTCGCGCAGTTCGTAATGCTTGAGCAAGAAGGCGGGGTCTCGCGGATGGCCCGCTTCGGCCTGATCGATCAGGTAGGTGTCGAATAGCAGGACACCTCCGACGCGAAGCGCCTCTTTCAGACCCGGGACGATCGCGCGGCTGAGGAAGCTTACGTTGACAATGGCGTCAAAGCTCTCCGCCCGAAACGGAAAACTCTCTTCGAGGTCGGCAAGCACCGGCACGATGGGCAAACCCTGGCGTCGTGCTTCGCCTGCCAGGAATCGCACCGCGTTTATGGAAAAGTCCGCGGCAACGACGCGAATTCCCGCGCGCGCGAGCGCCACGCTGTTGCGCCCGGTGCCGGCCGCAATGTCCAGCGCGAGTCCGCGCCCCAACAATGGCAACATCTCAACCACCGACGGTTCGGGCTCCCCAGGCTGGGATGCGCCGCGATTGCGGTCCTCCCACACTGTGCGCCGCTGGCGATTCACACCGCACGCACCAGGGTAAAGACATCCACGCGGCGCGCGCCGGCACGCAACAACACACGGGCGCATTCATCGGCGGTAGCGCCCGTGGTCATCACGTCGTCCACCAGCAGAACGCGCCGATTGGCCACGAGCTGCGGGCGTTTAACCGCGAAAGCGGCGCGGACGTTGAGCTGGCGCTGGCGGCGGTCTTGCGAGGTCTGCGGCGGCGTTGGCACGACTCGCATAAGAGTCGCGACCTCAATCGGGCGGTCAAGACGTCTGGCGATCGCTCCGCCGAGTAGCGCTGCCTGGTTGAAGCCGCGCCACCGCAGCCGCGCAGGATGGAGCGGTACCGGGATCACCACGTCGTAGTCCTCTCCGACGAACGGGACACGGTCACCGAGGCACTCGGCAAGGGCACGGCCAAGCGACTGATCGAGCCCATACTTGTGACGCCGAATCATCGACGGAACAGGCTGGGCCTCTTCGTCGAGCGAGCGATAGCTGGTCAAGGCGCGAGCCCGGCTGAAGTGCGGCGGCGACTGGGTGCAGCCCGGGCACCATTGATTGCCGCCGGGAAGTTCAGCGCCCAAAGGAATGCCACAGACCGCACATAACGGTTCGCGCAGTGGTTCGATCCGGGCGAGGCATTCGCCGCACACATGGCAATTGGTGTCCAGTGGCAGACGCCGAATGCACGCGGAGCATCGCGGCGGATAGAAAAAATTTAGCAGGTAGCGCAGCATCAATGGCCGATGATTAAAGATTACGAATCGGCGGGACAAACTCAAAGGTGTGCAACGCGCAACCCACAAGAAAAAGGAACAGCCCATGACTCTGGTGGTCATTATCACAGTGCGAAAGGAAGCGATCGGGACGTTCAGAAGCTACGAGTCGAAGGCAGCGGCCGTGATGGCGCGGCACGGCGGCGCCATCGAACGGACAGTGGTGGTTCCGATGGCAGACCGCAATGACCGGTTCAAAGAGGTCCACATCGTCACCTTTCCCAACGCGGACGCATTTTCGACGTATCGGCAAGACGGCGCGATGCAGGAGATAGCCCACCTCCGCAACGAGTCGGTGCTCGAGACCGAAGTCCTGATTGGCGAAGACGGTCCGGATTATCGACAAGCCTAACCAGTTGTGCTGATAAAGTTTATCAGCACAACTAAACCATCCGCGTCGAGTGTGTTATAGAGGGAACTATGGACGCACCACTTAAAGGCATTCGTGTCATCGATTGGACAATCTGGCAGCAGGGCCCGGTGGCGACGGCGATGCTGGCCGACATGGGGGCCGAGGTAATCAAGATTGAGGAGTGCGAAAAAGGTGACCCTGGCCGCGGGATCATGTCGATGGGGGGCGCGTCGGCGACCGCAAAAGGGGTCAACTATTATTTCGAGGCAAATAACCGCCACAAACAAAGCCTCACGCTAAATCTGTCGAAACCGCAAGCGCGCGAGATTGTTTACAAGCTGGCTGAGAAGAGCGACGTCTTCGTGCAGAACTTCCGCAAAGGTGTCGCCGCACGTCTCGGGCTCGGTTACAAGGATCTAAGCGCACGCAATCCCAAAATCATCTACGCCAATTCGACCGGCTACGGACCCAATGGTCCGGACAGCGGCGAACCGTCCTTCGACTACATGGCGCAGGCGCGATCGGGGATCATGAACATCGCGAGCGTCCCTGAGGGCTCGGAGCCAATTTACCTCAACGGCGGCGTTGCTGATCAGATGGGGGCGATCATGCTTGCCTACGGGGTAATGACCGCCCTGGTAGCGCGCGAACGCTACGGGGTTGGACAGGAAGTCAACGCCTCGCATCTGGGTTCGATGATCGCGCTCCAGGGACTCAATGTCTCGATGCGAACGATGCTTGGCAAGGAGTTCCCGCGGAACACGCGCGATGACGCTTACAACCCTTTGTGGAACCATTACCGCTGCGCTGACGGCAAATGGATTTGTCTCGGCATGCTTCAGACCGATCGCTACTGGAAAGATTTCTGCACTGCGCTCGGAATCAAGGAAATGATCGACGATGAGCGCTTCAACAGTATGCGCGCGCGTACCAAGAACCATCGCGAACTGGTCGCGAATTTGGACAAGGCGTTTGCCAGCAAGCCGCGCGAGGATTGGATGAGAATTCTCAAGGAAGGCGGCGACTTTATCTACACCGTGGTCAACTCGATCAACAATCTGCCCGACGATCCACAGGTGGTGGCGAACGAATACATTGTCGACTACGAACATCCGGAAATCGGCAAAACGAAAGTTGTCGGGGTGCCGGTAATCCTCAGCCAGACGCCGGGCAACGCTCGCGGACGCGCGCCCCAGTTGGGCGAGAACACCGAACTGATTCTCACCGACCTGCTCGGCTATAGCTGGGATGATATCGCCCGGCTGCGAGAGAGCGGAGTGATTTGAGGAAGTGCCGTGCGACGCTCCAGGGGACCGGAGCTTGCGCGAAGCAGCCAATCGCAACGGGGGATTTTGAACGATGGGAATAACGGGGACATTTGAAGACCGCGAACAGATCCGCGAGCTATACTCGCGCTACGCATTTACCATTGACCACGGTCCGTACGAAGAATGGTTGAAATGTTTCACTGCGGACGGCGTTTTCGAAAGCCCTCGCTTCGGACGTCATGCCGGACACGAGGGGCTGCGGCGCTTTACGGCGATCTACAAGGAATCGATGGGTGGTGCCCAGGTGCGCCATATGATGACCAACGTTACTTTTCGGATCGACGGAGACCGCGCGACTGGCGGCTGTTATCTCACCTACTACCACTGCAAGAATGGCAAGGCGACGCTCGAGGCGCTGGGGCGTTACGAGGACCGGCTGCAAAAAGTCAACGGGGAATGGCTGTTTGAGAGTCGGAAGGTGTATATCGACGGGCATATGTGAAGCCGCGACTTGCCACGTTCCACGACCGGCGAGAAAACGGGCTGTTGAGGAGCAGGCGGGAACCGGTGCGATGCGCCGACGCTCGTCTGCTCCTGTGAACAAGCAGCCCCAGATGATCCGCTAGTCCTGATCCGCCGGCCCGAAGCGCAAGCGGGCCAGTACGGCCGTCAGATCGGGCGGCAGTGGTGCGGTCACTTCAATGCGGCCGCCCGCGGGCGAATCAAACGCGATTTGCGAGAGGTGCAACCAGAAGCGGCCCGGTGCGAGTTCTGCAAGGGGAGGACCTCCATAGAGCGCATCACCGGCGAGCGGCATCCCGGCGCTCGCCAGGTGGACACGGATTTGATGGCGGCGGCCGGTACGCGGCGTCACCGCCAGTAACACAAAACCACGCAATTGTTCGATCGGTTCTATGACGGTAGCGGCGGGACGAGTCGGCAAGCTGGCGTCGGGCTCGGTCACGATCATGCGGCGCGGGTTCTGCGGATGATGTGCGATTGGTTTCGCGATCTCGACAGGACCCGTCAACCGGCCTGCTGCCAGCGCCAGATAGCGACGCGCAACCTGGTTGCTGCGGATTGCGGCGCGCAAAGCAATGAACGCCCGCTGGTCCCGAGCAATTATCAACCCTCCCGAAGTACCATTGTCCAAACGATGGATCAGGCTACCCTCAAGCGGTTTGTCGCCGGCGTGAGCTGTTTCGGGATAAGCCGCGACGATTGCGTTCATCACGGTCTCTCGTTCGTCCGCGCGCAGGGCATGACATGGGATGAGGCCCGGTTTGTTGACAACGAGAACGCTTGCGTCCTCGAACAGCACTTCGATTTTCAACTCGGGATTGGGGACGATGGCTCGAGGAGGGATAATGCCGCTGATTTGAACGTCGTCGTCAGGCCCCACCGTCTCGCCCTTGCGGAGCCGGCGGCCGTCGACGCTCACCCGCCCACTCTCGATGAGTTCGCGAGCGAGACGACGCGACGGCACCCAGCCCATGCGCACGAGGAAGCGGTCGAGACGCTCGAACTTGTCACTACTGGTCACGTCGCACTCCGCAATCAATGCCGACGCCACGCGCGGGGCGACGCCAGCCGGGAATGCGCACCGAAGCAGGCGGCCTCAGTTCTCCGACAGGCGATGACGCACCCAGCCCTCGATCTGCTGGAAA
>JASHZA010000342.1 GCA_030042765.1 Candidatus Binataceae bacterium
CCGCCATGCTTGAATCGCAATCGGCACCATCGCTGGTCGCTCGCCGAGGCGGCGAATCGAGCGGCTTGCCGGGGGCGGGCTCGGGGCGCTAGAAGGACTGAAGGTTCCCGACTCGAGTTCGAACAGGCCGACAGGTCCGCGCGCGGCTCGGCGCAGGGTCAGGCGCGCGCGATCAGCGTGGAGGGCAACATGGAAAAAGCGTTGGCGGGCGTTAAGGTTCTCGATCTAACCCAATACGAGGCCGGCACTTCTTGCACCGAGATGCTCGCATGGCTCGGCGCCGATGTGATCAAGGTCGAGGAGCCGAAGATGGGCGAGCAGGGACGTTGGCGCGTGACCGAGAAACCGGGCGTCGACTCCTACTACTTCATGCTGCTCAATGCGAACAAGCGCAGTATCACGCTCAACCTCAAGTCCGAACGCGGTAAACAGATTTTCCGCGAACTGATCAAGAAAGTCGATATCCTGAGCGAGAACTATACGCTCGGGACGCTCGAAGGGCTGGGGCTCGGCTACGACCAGCTGCGCGAGATCAACCCGCGCCTGATCTACATGACGGTCAAAGGCTTCGGCACCTACGGCCCTTACAGCAAGTACAAGAGCTTCGACATGATCGCGCAGGCAGCCGGCGGCGCGATGGCGTTGACGGGATTTCCCGACTCGCCGCCGCTCAAGCCCGGACCGACGATCGGCGATACCGGCACGGGAGTCCACGCTGCCTGCGGTATCCTGGCGGCGCTCTATCAGCGCGAGCGCACGGGCAGGGGCCAGAAAGTGGAAGTCGCCATGCAGGAGGCGGTGCTCAATTTCGTGCGCGTGCCGATGATGGGGACGTATATCAATCAGAAGCCGGCCTATCGCGTGGGCAACCGCGTCGGCGCCGGACCGCTCGGCGATATCTTCAAGTGCGCTCCGGGGGGCATGAACGATTACGTTTTTCTATATTGCTCATCGGTCGAGATGTGGCACGCGATGCTCGAAACGATCGGGCATCCCGAAGTAGCCGACGACCCACGCTTCGCCGACCGCAAGACTCGCCGCGAGAATGAAGCGGCGCTCAAGCAAATCGTCGAAGAATGGACCGGCAAGCGCACGAAGCAGGAAGTAATGAAGATCATGGGCGAGGCCGGAGTTCCGTGCGGCGCGGTAATGGACAGCGTCGAACTGCTCAATGACCCGCATCTGCGCGAGCGCGGCATGATCGTTACAGTGGACCATCCGGTGCGCGGAAAATTCACGATGCCGGGATGTCCGGTCAAACTTGAGGATTCACCTGTCGAAGTGACCAGTGCACCGCTGCTGGGACAGCATAATCGCGAGGTCTACAGCAGTATCCTGGGCTTCAACGAAGGCGATCTCGATCAACTCAAGCGCCAGGGAGTGATCTGACGACCGCGGCACGCCAGAGTGAGCTTATCAGGAGGATGCGTGAATGGCTCTGTTACCCTATCTCGAGGACAAGGATGCGTCGCCCGAGGTGCTCAAGCTAATCAAGGACCGGCCGGTGGTGCTGAACGTCCAGCGGATGACGGCCAACGCGCAGAGCCTGTTTCCGGTGAGGAGCAGACTGAGTAATGCGTTGTTTACCCAGACGGTGATCGGTCCGAAGCTGAGGGAAATAGCGATACTGCGGACCGCGAAGGATTGCCGATCTGTCTACGAATGGACTCAGCATGTGCCGGCGGCGCGGCACGTAGGCGTAAGCGAGGAGCAGATCGCCGCGATCGAGAACTGGCAAAACGCTGGATGCTTCAGCGAGCTCGAGCGGCTGGTGCTGAAATTCACCGACGAGGTGAACGCCAGCGTCAAGGCGAGCCGCGAGACGCTCGAGGCCTTGAAGAGGCATTTGAGCCCGGGCGAGATAATCGAACTGCTCATAATCATCGGGCATTGGCGGCAAACCGCCAGCATTTTGGAGACAACCGAAGTCGACCTCGAGGACTTCGCCGGCAAAGTGAATATCCTGGAGCGGATGCCGGGGCAGCAGCGCTAGCGGTGTGAGCGCGGACCGCAATCAGACCAACGTCATTTCGCGTTTGCCGCCCATTTGCCGCTCGGCTAGAGTCGGGCGTCCACGAGACGAGGGAGTACAGGCCCATGCAAAACCTGCTTCCGATTGCGGAAAAAATCGGGGCCAGCCTGAAAGAGCGGCGGGAAACGATCACGATCGCGGAATCTTCGGCCGGTGGGCTGATTTCGGCGGCGCTACTAAGCGTGTCCGGAGCGTCGGTTTACTATCGCGGCGGCGCAGTCGTTTACACGCTCGATGCGCGCCGCGCGTTCCTCGATATACCCGATTCGACCTTGAAGGGCTTAAAGCCGTTATCCGAACAATATGCGCTGGCGCTCGCCCGCGGCGCGCGTGATCGCTTCGCCTCGAGCTGGGGTATCGGCGAACTTGGCGCCGCCGGTCCGACCGGAAGCCGTTACGGCGATCCGGCGGGCACGAGCGTCATCGGGGTGGCGGGCGCGGTCGAACGATCGCTCACCGTGCGCACCGGTAGCGCCGATCGGATCGCCAATATGCGCGCATTTTCGGCGGCTGCGCTGGATCTGCTCGCGCAATGTATCGCGGCCGCGCCGCGATCCTGATCCGCGCTTGCCGCGAGCGCTTCGCAGACCGCGTCCGGCCGGGGGCTATCCGGACCAGCGGGCGAAATCGAAGTCTGCCGGCAGTTGCACGAAGAGCACTCGAGCCGGTCCCTCGACCACGCGCGTCGTATGACCCTTACCGGTCAGATCGTCCGCGATAAAGGCTTGGCCCGCGGAACATCGCCGTTTCTGATTGTCGCTGGTGCCAACCTCCAAAACGCCTGAAAGCACAACAACGATCTGCCGCGCCGGTGCGTGATGCCACGGCTGGTCGAGACTCGCGGGAAGCTCGACGAAGCGGATACTGGGCGAGGGCCAGGCGCCGGATTGAAGGATGGTGTGGCCGAAGGAATCGGGTCTGGGTGTGTTGATTGGAACTTCGACTTCCTCGAAGCGTGATTCGCCGTTCTCGGTAGCGTGAAATCGCGTGAGCTTCATAGATCGCTCCTGTTCCGTACCTGATGCGCTAAATCGCCCGGTAATTCGCGAATGAGACTGTCGACGACCGCGCCTTCGGGTCGGTCACGACGTTGACGACGGCGGGCTTGCCGGAGGCGGCGGCGCGCTCGAGCGCCGGACGGATATCCTGCGGACGCTCGACGAACTCGCCATAGCCACCAAAAACCTCGGCCATTTTATCATAGCGGCTAAAACCCAAATCCCGGCCCGCATCCATCCCGCCGACTCCCGCCCAGCCGCCGTTGTTGCTGATGACGACGAGCACCGGGATGTTGTGCCGGACCATCGTGTCGATTTCCATGCCGTTCATGCCGAACGATCCATCGCCGCTCAGCACGATGACCTGCGTGTCGGGTTTGGCCACCTTGGCACCGAGTCCGAACGGCACCGCAACGCCCATGCATCCGTTGGGACCGGCATTCACGCGATGGCCCGGGACGTGGGTGGGAATCGACTGGCGCGCGAAGTTCAGGATCTCGTGGCCGTCAACCACAATAATGGCGTCGCGGCTCATGAAATCGCGTACTTCTTTACACAGACGCAACGGATGAATCGGCATCGAGTCGGAGTTGAGCAGGGCCTGCGATTTTTCCTGGGAGCGTTTGTCGAGGCCACGCAAGGTCTCGACCCAGGCCAACTCCTTGCGGCCGCGGAATGAATCGCGAGCCTCGTCCGTCATTTGGCGCAATGCCATCTTCGCGTCGCCGACGATACCGATATCGACGGGGCGGTTGCGGCCGATTTCCTCGTCGGAAATATCGACCTGTATGATTTTGACATCCTCAGCCCATCGCGGGGGCAGGCCGAATCCGATGATGAAGTTGAGCCGGGTCCCGACTATAAGGACGACGTCGGCTTCCTTCCACGCTTGATTGCGTGCGCCGAGGAAGCTGAGGGGATGATCTTCGGGGATGACGCCGCGGCCCTGGGGCGTGGTGTAGAAGGGGATGCCGGTGGTTTCGACGAATTCTTTGAGTTCCGCCATCGCACCGGACCAGAAGACACCGGTGCCGGTCAAGACGATCGGGCGCTGCGCCTGCTTGAGCATCGCGATCGCTTGCTTGATCAGCGCGGGGTCGCCGGATACACGCGGAGTGGCGTGCGCCCTTTTGGGGAACATCACCTCGTTGTCCTCGACCCTGCGGTAGAGCACATCGCCCGGCAAGTCCACGTAGACAGGCCCTGGCTGTCCGCTGGTCGCGACACGGAAGGCCTTGTTGATGATTTCGGGTATCCGGCGCGCATCAATAACGCGCTCGGCCCATTTGGTGATGGGCTTGAACATCCCAACCTGGTCCATTTCCTGGAACGCGCCCATCCCCGCCTGCGCGACGGCGCTGGCACCGCCAAGAGCGACGACCGGGACTGCGTCGAGGAAGGCGTTGCCGACGCCGGTGATCAGATTGGTCGCACCCGGACCCGAGGCGGCGAAGCATACTCCTGGCTTCCCGCTGACGCGGCTATAGGCGTGCGCCGCCATCGCGGCGGCCTGCTCATGACGCACGTCGACGGAGCGAAAGCGCTCGATGCAACGTGAGGCGACGTCGACCATGGGCCCGCCGGTCAAATAGAAAACGGTATCTACTCCCTCGTCCGCAAGGGCTTGGGCAACAAGGTCGTTTCCGCTAATTTTCGCCATGGCTGGCTGCTCCCGTTGCCCCGCCATCCCTTGCGGGGCCTATATTGGACAGGCTATCGGTCATCGCGGGACACGCCCGCTACTGACTATTTGGGCGGTGACTAGACGAGAATCGCCGAACGCGATTGAAATTTCCACTCGTCGCCGACTTTGACATATTCATCGTTGTAGTAACCGGTGCCGAACAGTTCGAAATTCTTCGAGCCGTTGCGCACTTCGACATAGCACCTTCCGATCGCGCGGCCGTTGCCCTTCAATTCGATCACGTGATTGTGGATGTAAGGGCGCGGTTTAATCGCGGCGAGGTCCTCGGAGTAGGTCTTGAGGAGATTAGGGCGTCCAGTAACCGAGCGATCGCGGCCGGCGCCTTTGACGGCGAAGGTGCCGTTCTCAGCGAAGAGGGCAACGATTCCATTCACGTCGCCGCGCCAGACACAGTCACAGTAACGCTGCGGCAGTTCACGGATCGCCTCGCGGTCGGCCAGTTCCGTGACCGATTCTTCGAAGGTTTTCGTCGCCATTATTGATGCACCTCCCCTTCTCGGGAGCCCCGGTAGTGGATGGCTGCGAGCATCGGTCAACCTTTTGCCGATGTCAAGGAAGGACAGGCAGGGGCCAAGATTGCCGAGAGGCAGCAGGCAGGTTAAGGTCTCGCCCAGTCAATCGCGGAGGTAGGGCAATGAACAGCTGGAAAATCGGCAACGTCCGGATCACCAAACTCCAGGAGCAGGAACTGGCCTGGAACGGCACGATGATACTCGCGCAGGGAACTGCTGATAACGTGAAGCGCGAGGGCGAATGGCTGCAGCCGTTCGTCGACAATCAGGGCAAATTCCTGGTGAGCATTCACTCGTTGCTGGTGGAATCCGAAGGACGCCGGATCCTGGTCGACACCTGCGTCGGCAATGACAAGAACCGGCCGGGCTTCAAGGATTGGACCAACCTCCATCTGCCGTACCTCGCGACCCTCGAGAAGGCCGGGTTTTCGCGCGATTCGATCGATACGGTCGTGTGCACGCACCTCCATCTCGATCATGTTGGGTGGAATACGATGCTCGAGAACGGCCGCTGGGTCCCGACGTTTCCGAAGGCCAAGTACATAATGGCGCAGCGCGAGTGGGAGCATTGGTCCAAGTACGACGGTATGCCCGATTTCAAAAACTCGATCGACGATTCGG
>JASHZA010000343.1 GCA_030042765.1 Candidatus Binataceae bacterium
ATTCCGACCTCGACCTCGCCCAACGGGAGCTGCGCAGTCTGGGGCGGTAGTCGGCGCGAATCCGAAGCTGCTAAGCGGGCGGCGGGCCTCGCCTCCCTGCTTGCGCGGAACAAGGCGCGCGTGGGTTGGACCGCGGACGTACCCGCCCACTTTTGCGCTCATCCTGAGCGACGCGCTCAACAGCTACGGTGAGCAAAAAGGCATAAGCGAATTTCTGGAAAGAGCGATTCAAGCCTATCGCAAAGCGCTGAAGGAGTGGACCCGTGAACAGTGCCGCTGCGAATGGGCGATGACCCAGAGCAACTTTGGATAATGCCCTATGGACGCTGGGAGCGCGAATCAGCACTCCGGCCCTAATCTGCGAGCCTTAAGAGGTCACGCTGACGCGTGGGAGATCTTGACCGGCGGTGAGGCCATTCGCTACGCCACGATTGCGGCCGCGGGTGTCAGAGAAGATCTCGAAGCACTCAAAAAAGCTTTCAAAGGGCAGTACCGCGAATGCATTGCAGAACATGCATCGGTGTTAAGGGCGTGTAGGTATCTCGTGATGACGGATACTATCGGATAATTTGGGACGGCCTTTAGAGCCGTTCGAAGGAAAGAGCAATGACCCAGGCGGAACAGAAGCAGCGTGCGATCAGATTCCTCGAGAACTTCAATCATCCCGACCCAAAGATCTTCGAAGAACTGATCACCGAGGATTTCACCTTCGAGATCGTCTCGGCCCTGAAGGAGTTCCCGCCGATTCGCGGCCGGGCTAACTTCGCCTCGGTCGAGACCGCGAACCTGCTCAAGCTGTTTCCCAACGGCCTCAAGATGAAGCTTGGCACGATTATCTGCGAAGGACCGCACGTCGCCGTACTCGCCGAGGCGGACACTTTTGCCGCCAACGGCCGCCCCTACCGCCAGCGCTACAACTTCTACCTGCGTTTCGACGGCGACAAAATCGCCGAAGGCCGCGAGTACAACGATACCAACCTAATCCGCGAAGTCTTCTTGACCTGATTAATCAACCGTCGTTCTTCTGAATCAAAACGCAGCTTTCCGAGGGAATAAGCGGCTCTCCTACCAGATCAACCGTAGTTTTATTTCGATGCGGCCACGCTCCCGCTATTTTCAAACTCTCGCTCGAGCACATCCATATCTGTTGTGGACAGGGTGAAATATTTCACCTGCGGATTATGGAAGACGATGGCGCTGACCGAGCTCTCCGGGTCCATCATATAGCCTTCAGTCAGACGAACTCCCAGATTGTTCGCTTCCACCTCCAGCAGCCGGAACAGTTGTGCCTGGTCCTCGAGCCGCGGACACGCCGGATAGCCGAACGAGTAGCGCTTGCCGTGATAGTGCGCCTGGAAGAGATCCTTCATCGAGAGCCCGGGGGGATCGCCGATTCCCCACATCTGGCGCATCTTCGCATGGAGCAACTCGGCGAAAGCTTCCGCGCTTTCGAGCGCCAGCGCGTGCAGGATATGCGAGCGCAGGTATTCGCCCTTGTCCTTCCATTGCTCGGCCAGCGCACGCACGCCGTCCGCGATCGTCGTCACGAACATGCCGAGATAATCCGTGCGTCCGGACGACGCGGGCGTTATGTAGTCGGCCAGGCATAGTCCGGGCTCCGCCGATTGGCGGCCGAACCTAAAGGTCTCGAGCACGCGTTTGCCGTCGATCGCGTAAACCATCAGCGTGCGATCACCATCGGAGTTCACTGGAAAGAAGCGGTACGCGGCGCGCGCCGAAATATTCGGCCGCGACAGCATTTCGTCTTCGACCGAAGCGACCGCAGCTCGCAACTCGAGCGCTTTGGGATCGCCGGCCGCGAGCCCCTGCTCGAAATTTTTGAACCCAAGATGCCGCGTGTAGAGCATCACCGGGTTGATGTAGCGGAAGATCTCTTCGAGGTCGTAGTCGCGAAGCAGATGGAGTTTCAAGTCGGGCGGTTCCGGAATCGGTCCCTCGAAAACCATCGCGGGACCCCGTTGCGCTGGCTTGGGCTTGCCGTCGACGGCCTTGGCTGCGGCGCCGAGCAAACGCCGCGTTTCGGCCTCGAGCGAGATCGCGAGCGCCTCGCGCCGCTGGCCATCCATAAGTTGATTCGCCAGATCCAGCCCCGCCATCGCGTCGTTGGCGTATGCGACGAGTCCGCTGTATTCGGGAGCAATCTTCATGCGGGTGAAGCGCGCGGAGAGCGCGGCACCGCCCACAAGTATTGGGCAGCGAATTCCGGCGGTTTTCAAATCCTGCGCCGTCACCACCATCATCTGCGCCGATTTTACCAGCAGTCCTGAAAGCCCAAGCGCGTCGGGGTGATGCCGCTCGTACGCCTTGATCAACTCCTCGGGAGGAACCTTGATGCCGAGATTGATGACGCGATAGCCGTTGTTGGAGAGGATGATATCGACGAGGTTCTTGCCGATGTCGTGAACGTCGCCCTTGACCGTGGCGAGTACGATCGTCCCTTTGCTGAGCGTCTCGGCCTTTTCCATGCGCGGTTCGAGATAGGCGACGGCGGCCTTCATCGCCTCAGCCGACTGGAGGACTTCGGCGACGATCATCTGGTTGGCGTTAAAGAGCCGGCCGACTTCGTCCATTCCCTTCATCAACGGGCCGTTGATGATTTCCATCGGCGCGCGCGTGCGCAGCGCTTCTTCGAGATCGTCGATGAGGCCGTCCTTCGAGCCCTCGAGGATGTAGAGCGCGAGGCGTTCGTCGAGCGGGAGCGACTTGCGCTCCTCGCGCGTAGGCTTGCTTTTCTTCGCGCGGAAGTAAGCGGCGAACGCGCCGATCGGGTCGTCGCCTCGCCACCAGATCAGATCTTCGGCGAGCCGGCGCTCCTCCTCGGGGATAGAGGGGTAACGTTCGAGCTTTTCCGAGTTGACAATCGCAAGGTCAAGGCCCGCCTGCACGCAGTGGTAGAGCATCACCGAGTTCAACACTTCGCGACCGGTGTCGGGCAGTCCGAAGGAGACGTTCGAGATGCCGAGGATCGTCTTGCACAGCGGCATCGCAGCCTTGACCATCCGGATGCCCTCGATGGTTTCGACGGCCGAGCCGATGTAGTTGCGATCTCCGGTGCCGACCGGGAAGACCAGCAGGTCGAAGATTATGTCTTCGGGAGCGACGCCGTATTTTTCGGTCAGGAGTTTGAACGAGCGGCTGGCGATTTCCAGCTTGCGGTCGCGGGTGATCGCCTGCGCCTGCTGCTTGTCTTCGTCGATGCACCCGACTACCAGGGCGGCGCCATAACTCCGCGCGATCGGCACGACGCGCCGAAAGCGCTCCTCGCCATCTTCGAGGTTTATCGAGTTGATAATCGACTTGCCGGGGGTACGCTTGAGGGATTCCTCGATGACGCGCGCGTCAGTCGAATCGATCATCAAGGGGACCTTGACCTTCTTGACCAGGGTTTCGAGGAACGCCGTGATGTCGGCAGTCTCGTTGCGGTCGGGATCCTGGACACAGACGTCGAGAACGTGAGCGCCGCGGCGGACCTGGAGACGGCCGACTTCGGCGGCTTCTTCGATCTTGCCTTCGCCGACCAGGCGCTTGAACTTGCGGCTGCCCAGGACGTTGGTGCGTTCCCCGACGATCACAGGACGGGTGCTCTCGTCGATGACGAGAGCTTCGATGCCCGATACGATCGACCGGCGCAGGTCGGGAATTCGACGCCGCCGCTTGCCCGCGACCATAGCGGCGAGCGCACGGATGTGCGCCGGCGTTGTGCCGCAACATCCCCCGAGCAGATTGATCCATCCGGCCTCGACGAAACGCTCGACCTTGCGCATCAAGATCTCGGCCGTTTCGTTGTAATGACCCTCCTCGTCGGGGAGTCCGGCGTTGGGGACGCAGGCAACGGAGAAACGCGAGATTTCCGAGAGCGTCCGCAGATGGTCGGTCATGAAATCGGGTCCGGTCGCGCAGTTGAGCCCGATCCAGAGCAGATCGCGATGTGCGATCGAGGTATAGAACGCCTCGATGTCCTGGCCGGCGAGCAACGTACCCATCGTCTCGATGGTTCCCGATACGGCGACGCCGGCCGCCAAGCCGGTGCGTTCGAGAGCGCGGTCGATCCCAACGAGTCCCGCTTTGCAGTTGAGCGTATCCTGCACGGTTTCGAGCAGGAGAATATCGACGCCCCCCTCGAGCAGGCCTTCGGCCTGCTCCTGGTATGCCGCGGCAAGCTGATCGAAAGTCACGCCGCCGGTGACGGAGATGCTTTTGGTGGTCGGTCCCATCGAGCCGGCGACGAAGCGCGGGCGCGCGGAAGCCGAGGCCGCGTCGGCTTCGGCACGCGCAAGTTGGGCGGCGATGCGGTTGAGTTCACGTGCGTCGCGTTCGAGCCCGTACTCGGCCAGAACGACCGAGGTCGAACCAAAGCTGTTTGTCTCGATAATGTCGGCGCCGGCATCGAGGAAGCTGCGGTGAAGCTCGCGGATTTTGTCGGGCCGCGTGCGAACCAGGTT
>JASHZA010000344.1 GCA_030042765.1 Candidatus Binataceae bacterium
CGTAGACGGTTTCAGTCGTCGGAACGCGCATCCCATGGCGACGGGCGGCGCGCACGACGGCACCCGAAATGGCGTCGTATTCCAGGCGTTTGCCCTTCTCGAGGTCCTGGAGGGTCGAAGTCTTGATCGCGTAAGCGTTGAGAGCTTTCTGAATCTGCTGCAATTGAAGGTCGACGCGGTCGTCGGTGACCTTGGCGCCCTCGGCGCGGCCGACGGCGAGCGTCTCGAGCATCAGGGTGCGCACGAGGTTGTAGCCCTCGGGATCCTCGAGCATCTGGCCCAGCGTCGTGCGCGTGAGCGCGCTTACGCTGTTGGTGCTGTTATTGCCCATCAGCTTGTACCAGCGGATGGTCTTCAAGTCGGTGGTGAGCTCGCCGAAGATTCCGGCGCGCTTGAAGACTTCGGCCAGGCGTTGCGCCCGCGGGGTTTCGCGTCCGTCAAGTTCGCCGAATTCGATCACGCCGATGGCGGTATGCAGGATTTTGCCGGGCGCAACGAGTTCCGCGCCGACGCGCGAATTCCCGCCCATGACCGATTCGCGCGGAAAAAAGCGGCAGAGGATTTCCTCGTTCTCGACGCCGTTCTGAATCGTCATCAGGATGCCGTCCTTGGCGAGGCATCCTTCGAGCTGGCGGGCGGAGGCTTCGGTGTCGTAGGACTTGACCGCAAACAGGACCAGGTCGTAGGGCGCGAACTCGCGGGGATTGTCGGTGGCCTTGACGGCGATCTTGATATCGCCTTTGGGGCTTTGGATCTCGAGACCCTTTTCCCTGAGTGCGCGGAGATTGTCGCCGCGCGCGCAGAGGGCTACGTCTTCACCTGCCTGTTGCAGCCGCGCGCCGTAGAAGGCGCCGACCGCGCCCGCACCCATCACGAGGATTTTCATCGCACACCCTTCCTTGCGTCCTGTTCGAAGCCCGAGCCCGCCGTGCAGGCGTGCGGAAGCGCACGCCAGTCGCGGGAGCATTCGGGTCTCCGGTGACGGGTTCTATTTCATCCGGTGGCGACGAATAGTCAACCGTTGCGGGTGGGACAGGACTAGCTACCAGACTCGGACAAAACTATCTCTTCGTTTTGTCGCGAATTGCCAGGTATCGCAGAGATGGTTCCTCCATCCGGGAGGGTCTCGGGGGAAGCTTCAACCATTTCGGCGAATTCCGCCGCCAACTCATTCAATGGCTCGAGCGTCCTGGCCAATTCCGCCACGCGAAGGTAGAGGGCTCGAGCCGGCTCGAGCGATCTTGCCAGGAGCAGCAGGTGGGCTCGAAATTCCGAAGGGATATGAGCCATCTGCTGGCATAAACTCTTCATAGGCTCAAATCTGCCGGCGAGTGGCTCAAGCTGTCCACACCGCGCCTTCATAGTTGCGAATGTGGCCCCTAATACGGCGAGTTGTCTTTGCAAGGTCCGAAGGGGTTCCAACTCCTGCGCGGCGGATTGACAAAGTGCTTCGACGGGCCCCAAGGCTAACGTGAGTTGTCCGATCGGCTGATCAAGCCGGTTGATGCAGAGCTGCGCCAGGACACGCTGTGACCGGCCAGCCTCGAGCAGCGGTTCGAGCTCCTGCGCAGCGGTGTGACCAAGCGCTTCCGCGGATTCCAGGAGTACTGAGAGCTCTCGGGTGCGTTCGTCAAATCGGCCGAAGCATAGTTCCGCCTGCGTATGCAGCGATTGCGTTGGCGAGGATCCCGGTGCTGATTGCCCTTCACATGGTGCTGCGCCCAATGGCCGGGGTTGAGAAGTAGCAGACTCGGCACCCAGCTCGAGACTTTGAGGAGAAATGGGCTTCGCCAGCCCGTTTGATTTAATGGGCTCCTGCGGCCCCAATTCGGGCGCGGCTGGCGGTTCTGCGGTCTCCGCCGGGTTCAGCATGCCCGACACTGGCGCGACCCCCGCCTTTGGCTTAGCGTCCTCTTCGTCGAGCGCCCAAATCTGAGAGACGGCTTCTCTCGCATCAGCGATGCCCTGATCACGACCAAACAGTGCTCTTAGCTTTGGCGCCCTCATGTCCTGGCACTCCGCGTGGTTTCGCCAAAAAGTTCCTTAAGAGAAGAAGCTATCAAATACGAGCTGGATCGGCGCATATTCTCTTAAAGATAGTTTATACTTATTTTGCATATACTGTAAAGCCTATTTACTGTCAATTCATGTCTATTCATATTGTAACGAGTTTCAACACATCTATGAACTCTGAGTCATCAGGAAACAGTGCAGAGTCGCCCATTCCGTTAGAAGGGCTGTTATGGAATAAACGGCGTGATTCATGACCCGAAAGGCCAATTCGGGATTCAACCGAGGGGAATAGCGCTCTCGAATACGGAAAAATGGGATAACGGATCAAATGCCGAGGCGGAACGAACTGATTGTGGCGGGAATTATATTTCTCTTATTGGCCGGTAAGGTCTTCGCGGGCGAGGCTTCCGGCGCGCGGGAGTTCAAGGACCATTGCGCGCGGTGCCACGGCACAGACGCGAAGGGCAACGGACCCGATGCTCATGAGAAACCCGGTTACCGCCCCGCAGACCTGACGCAGATCACTAAGCGGCATGGCGGTCAATTTCCGCGCCGGGAGATTTACGACATCATCGACGGCGGTAAGCGCATGCCCGGGCATTACAACTTCAATAGCCCCATGCCGCTTTGGGGGTTGAGCTTCCAGCTCGAAGGCAAAGAATACAGCGACGAGAGCGAAGCCGCCGTCAAGGGCAAGATCGAAGCCCTGCTCGACTACCTGGAGTCGATCCAGGAAAAGTAGCCCTTTCTTTGCCCGACCCGCGCAGGAAATCGATGAGCGAAAAACCGGTCAAGCGACGGAGCGCACTCATCGTCTACGTCGAGTCGATTCCGCTGGTAGCGGTTCTCGTCGCGGCGCTGGCTGGCTGCGCCACCAGGGCGGAAGCGCCCACCGTGACGGCCAGCCACACATCGATCACTACGGCGACACT
>JASHZA010000345.1 GCA_030042765.1 Candidatus Binataceae bacterium
TCGATCAGCTCGGGCGAAGGCGGAATGCTGACGCATACGGTGCGCGCGGTCGGCAGCATTACCAAGCCGCTGGCGGCGATGAAGCGCGGAGCCACAATAGGGGTGCGCGGTCCGTTCGGGCAGGGCTGGCCGGTTGAGGCCGCGCAGAATCGCGGGGGAACGACGATTCTGCTGGCGGGCGGGATCGGGCTGGCGCCGCTGCGCCCGGTGATTTACCACTTTTTACGCGAGCAGGCCGCGACAAGCCGGCTGGTGCTGCTGTACGGGGCGCGCAGCGCCACCGAGATGATCTACCGGCGCGAACTCGAGCGCTGGGCGCTCGAGGGAGCGATCGAGGTTCACGTGATCGTCGATCGCGCGGCGCCGGCATGGCGGGGGCGGGTCGGAGTGCTGACCGATCTGCTGGATACGTGCGTATTCGAACCGGCAGAGACGATCGCGATGGTGTGCGGACCCGAGGTGATGATGCGGGCGGCGGCGCGGGCGCTCGCTGCGCGCGGCGTGGCCGCAGAGGACGTTTACCTTTCGATGGAGCGGAACATGAAGTGCGCGGTCGGAATGTGCGGTCATTGCCAGTTCGGACCTTCGTTCATCTGCAAGGACGGGCCGGTTTTCGCGCTGCCGCGGATCGAACCGCTACTCCGACTGAGGGAGATTTGAGATGCCGCAGCGGCCGCGCAAACGAAAGCCCAGGCTCGCGGTGTGGAAATTCGCCTCGTGCGACGGATGCCAGTTGAGCCTGCTGGATTGCGAGGACGAGTTGCTCGCGATCTCCGAGCAGGTTCAAATCGCGAATTTCGCCGAAGCAAGCAGCGCGCGGATGAAGGGACCGTACGACCTGTCGCTGGTGGAAGGGTCGATCACGACGGCGCACGACGCGCAGCGGATCCAGGAGGTGCGGCGCGCTTCGCGCTACCTGGTCACGATTGGGGCGTGCGCGACGGCGGGCGGGGTTCAGGCGCTGCGCAACTTCGGCAACACCAAAGAGTTCGCTTCAATCGTGTATGCGACGCCCGAATATATCTCGACGCTCGACCGATCGACGCCGGTCGCGGCGCACGTACGGGTCGATTTCGAACTGAGGGGATGCCCGATCAACAAGGCGCAATTGCTGGAGGTGGCGAGCGCGTTTCTTGACGGGCGGCTTCCGGCGATTCCGGCGCATCCGGTGTGCGTCGAATGCAAGCTGCGTGGCACGATCTGCTTGATGGTCGCGCGCGGAGTGCCGTGTCTCGGGCCGATTACCCATGCGGGATGCGGAGCGATCTGTCCGGCGTACGCGCGCGGATGCTACGGATGCTATGGACCGAGCGATTCGCCGAATGCCGCGTCGCTGATGCGCGAATGGAGCCGCCGCGGAGCGACCCGCGGCGAAATCGTCCGCGTGCTGCGGACGTTCAATGCGGCGGCGGAACCGTTTGCGGCCGTATCGAAGGTCTATGAAGACGATCAAGGTTGATTATATCGCGCGGGTCGAGGGCGAGGGTGCGCTGCGGATTCGTTTCAAGGGCAGCGAGGTACGCGACGTCGAACTGCGGATTTTCGAGCCGCCACGGTTCTTCGAGGCGTTTTTGCGCGGACGTTCGTACCTGGAAGCGCCCGATCTCACGGCGCGAATCTGCGGGATTTGTCCGGTCGCATACCAGATGAGCGCATGCGCCGCGATGGAGGACGCGATCGGAGTCGGGATCGAGAGCGGGTTGCGTGCGCTGCGAACGCTGCTCTACTGCGGGGAGTGGATCGAAAGTCATACGCTGCACATGTTCCTGCTGCACGCCCCGGATTTCCTTCATTATCCCGATGCGACCACGATGGCGCGGGACCATCGGGAGATGGTTGCGCGCGGGCTGCGGATCAAGAAGGCGGGCAACGCGCTGGTCCGCGTCGTCGGCGGACGCGAGGTCCATCCGATCAACGTTTGCGTGGGAGGATTTTATCGCGCGCCCTACCGCAGCGAACTCGAGGCTTTGATCCCGGAACTCACGGCGGCGCGCGATGACGCGCTGATCGCGGCCGAGTGGATGGCGACCTTCGACTTCCCCGAGTTTTCGCGCGACTATGAACTGGTCGCGATCCGCGGCGAGCGGGAATATCCGTTCATGGGCAGGCGAATCGTCTCGAACAAGGGGCTCAACCTCGACGTGCACCAATACGACGCGACATTCGTGGAAGCGCAGGTGCCGTACTCCAACGCGCTGCATTCGAGCGTCAAGGGGCGCGGATCGTACCTGTGCGGTCCGCTTTCACGATTCAGTCTGAATTTCGATTTGCTGTCGGACGCCGCCAGGGAGGCGGCGCGCCGTGCGCGAATACCGGTGCCGTGCCTCAATCCGTACAAGAGTATCCTGGTGCGCGCGGTCGAAGTAATCCATGCGCTGGAGGAGGCGATCCGGATAATCGGGCAGTTCGAAACGCCGGCGGAATCGTGCGTCGAAACGAATGCGCGCGCGGGGATCGGTTACGGCTGCACGGAGGCGCCGCGTGGCCTGCTGTATCATCGTTACAGCCTTGACGGCGACGGGCTGATCCGCGATGCGAAGATCGTTCCGCCGACATCGCAGAATCAGAAAGCGATCGAGGAAGACCTGATGGCGCTGGCGCCGCGGATGGTTGCGGCAGCTCATGGCGAGGCAACGGCGATGGCCGAACATGCGATCCGCAACTATGACCCGTGTATATCGTGCGCGACGCACTTTCTCGATTTGACGATGGAGCAGGAGTGAATTGGCAGCGCGGATCATAGGGATCGGACAGGCGATGGCGGGCGACGATGGCGCAGGAATCGCGGTGGTTCGCCATCTTCGCGAGATGTCGTCCGATGCCGGGGTGGAAGTGATGGAAATCGCGGAGCCGAGCGCGCTGGTGCCGCTGCTGACCGACGGCGCGAGTCCGGTCGTCCTAATCGACGCGATGGTGGACGGCGGAGAGCCCGGGCGGATCCTGCACGTGCGTTTCGGCGCAGGCGAGCACCGATCGCCTTTGTTGTCTTCGCATGGGTTGGGCGTGCTGCAGGCGATCGATCTCGCCATGACGCTCAATCCGGATGATTTTGCGCAAAGGGTCGAAATAGTAGCGATTACAATCGCGCGCCCCGCGGCCTACGGAACCGGACTTTCTCCAGAGGTCGCACAAGCGGTGGACCGGGCGGCAATCGAAGCTCTCAGGCTCGCGGGAACGTAGTTATGCACGAGGCGTCGCTCGCAAAGCGGCTGCTCGAGGGCGCGCTGGAGCGTGCACCCGACGGGAGGATTGTCGCGATTCGCGGATGGATTGGCGATGCGGAGGTGGTGAGCTCCGAAAGTCTGGCCTTCCACTTCTCGGTTCATGCGCGGGGGACGCGTGCGGAAGGAGCGCGCGTCGATATCGTGGTCGAACAGCCTGTCGCTCGGTGCACTGAGTGCGGGCATTGGTACCCGCACGGACATCACGTCACGCTCTGTCCGCGATGCGGAGGCGCGCAAGCCGAAGTGCAGGGACGCACGGGCGTGGGAATCGATGCTATAGACGTGGACGCCGAGGACGGCTGATGGAAGCGCGGGCGGACGTCGTGCGCCGGTCGATTCGGCTCGCGGGCGTGGTTCAGGGCGTGGGCTTCCGACCGTTCGTGCATCGACTTGCGTCCGAACTCGGACTTGCTGGATGGGTGCTGAACGGCCCGCAAGGCGTGGAGATCGAAGCGGAAGGCGCAGCGGAGCGAATTGACGAATTCGTGCGACGGATGCTCGACGATGGTCCGGCGGGGGCGGTCGTCAGCAGCCATGAGGTCAGCGCGGTCGCGCCGCGAGGCGAGAGCCGGTTCGCGATTCTCGAGAGCTGCGTTATAGGGGTGCGCAAGCCTGCGCTTGCGGCTGATTTGGCCGCGTGCGAGGCCTGCATCGCAGAGATAAACGATCCGGCTTCGCGCAGATTTCGCTACCCGTTCACCACCTGCGCCGCTTGCGGCCCTCGTTATTCGATCGTTGAGGACCTTCCATATGATCGCCGTTTCATGTCGATGCGCCAGTTCGCGATGTGCCGGGAATGTGCGCGGGAGTACAACGATCCGAGCGATCGGCGTTTTCATGCCGAAACGATCGCTTGCCCGATGTGCGGGCCGAAGCTCAGTGTGATTGACGCGATGAACAGAGAACTTGCATCCGGTGATTCCGCGTTGCATGCCGCTGCCGAAGCGATCCGGCGCGGCCAAATCGTCGCGCTCATGGGTATCGGCGGTTTTCAGTTGATCGTGGACGCGCTGAACGAATCGGCGGTCGGGCGTTTGCGCGAGAGAAAGCGCCGTCCCGATAAGCCGTTTGCGCTGATGTTCTCTTCGCTCGAGCTCGTTCGCGAGTATTGTGCATTATCCGCAAATGTGGAACGGGCGCTAACCTCCGAGGCGGCGCCTATCGTCCTGCTCGACAGGCTGGAGCGGCCGGCGCCGAACCGCCCTGCGCTTGCCGGGAAAGTTGCACCCGGAAATCCACGGTTGGGTGCGATGCTTCCGTATAGTCCGCTGCATTCGCTGCTGCTGGCTGAGATCGACCGTCCGGTCGTGTGCACGAGCGGCAACCTCTCGAACGAACCGATTTGCATCGAAACGGAAGAGGCCATCGATCGGCTTACGAACATCGCAGACATCTTTCTGACGCACGACCGCGCCGTCGTGCGTCCGATCGACGATTCGGTCGTAAGCGGTAATGCGATCGGCATCCGGATGATACGGCGGGCACGGGGCTATGCGCCGGTTGCGATCGATCTCGGAAGCGGTGGTCCTTCGGTCCTCGCACTCGGGAGCCATTTGAAGAACACGGTAGCCCTGGCGGTCGGAC
The DNA here is from genome assembly GCA_030042765.1 of Candidatus Binataceae bacterium. Taxonomy (GTDB): domain Bacteria; phylum Desulfobacterota; class Binatia; order Binatales; family Binataceae; genus JASHZA01. The sequence goes on from JASHZA010000345.1 coordinate 4,809, forward strand.
GCGAGGTCGTTATGAGCCAGCATATCGGCGACCTCGGCAGCGCACCCGCGCGGACCGCTTTTCGCCGCACTCTTGACGATCTCAGGTCTTTCCTCCCCTGCCGCATCGATTTGCTCGCGTGCGACCTGCATCCGGACTATGCGTCGACGATCGTAGCGGAACAACTTGCGGCAGAGCTCTGTGCGCCGTTGGTTCGCGTACAGCATCATCACGCGCATATCGCGGCCGTTGCCGCTGAGCATGGACTCGAGGAGCCGGTCCTGGGCTTCGCTTGGGATGGCAGCGGCTACGGCCTCGACGGCACTATCTGGGGCGGCGAGGCCATCGTCGTCCGTGGAGCCGGATTCGAGCGAGTTGCTACCATGCGATCTTTCCGCCTCCCTGGAGGCGAATCTGCAGTCCGTGAGCCGCGGCGCAGTGCGCTCGGCGCGTTACATTCCGCAGAACTGGAGCCGCCCGCCAGCGTTCTTGGGTGGTTTGAGGGCGAAATGGCGGAGCGGCTACTTGGCATCCTGGATAGAGGCCATGTTCCCGTTACCAGCAGCATTGGGCGGCTGTTCGATGCGGTCGCCGCGCTGTGCGGACTGCGCGGGATCGCGACTTTCGAAGGTCAGGCCGCGATGGATCTTGAATACGCGCTGGACGCGGGCGCGGACCGCGAGGGCGCTTATCCGGTCATGGTGCAGCGAGAGGATGAGCTGCTCGTCGGCGACTGGAAGCCACTGCTCGAAGCGGTTCTGGCCGATTTGCGCACAGGCGTTGCAATCACCCGCATCAGCGCGCGCTTTCACAATGCGCTCGCGAATTTCGCGTTGGAGATCGCACGGGCGGCCGGACTCGCGCGGATCGCGATTGGCGGTGGATGCTTTCAGAACGAATATCTCCTGCATCGCGTAACCACGCTGCTCGAGAGCGCCGGATTTCAGCTTTTTGCACCGGCGCGGATTCCGATTAACGATGGCGGAATTTCTTTTGGACAGGTCGCCGCCGCGCGCCGGGCGGCGAGGGAGAGTGAAGATGTGCCTGGCCGTTCCCGGTAAAATTCTAAGCATCACCGGCGACGACTTGCGCTCCGCGCGGGTGGACTTTGGCGGCATCGTCAAGGAAGCGTGCCTCGCCTGCGTTCCCGAAGCGGAGGTCGGCGATTACGTTATCGTTCACGCCGGTTTCGCGATCAGCCGCGTCGAGGAATCAGAGGCCCGCCGGGTGTTCGAATACCTCGAAGGTATCGAAGCACTGGCCGATCTCGAGGAGCCACGACGGTGAAATACATCGATGAATACCGTGAACCGCGAGCGGCCGAGCAGTTT
>JASHZA010000346.1 GCA_030042765.1 Candidatus Binataceae bacterium
CGTCTTGCGATCAAACAGGTTGCGGAGCCATCGCCGCGTCCGGGCGAGTCCCTCGTCCAAGTTAAAGCCATCTCGCTTAATCTAGGCGAAGTCAGGCGTTCGCTCACGATGGCGGATCCCGGGTGGCGGCCAGGATGGGACCTTGCCGGTGTGGTCGAGAGGGCCGCGAGCGACGGCTCGGGTCCGCCAGCCGGTTCGCGCGTCGTCGGCTTTCTCCCAGCCGGGGCATGGGCTGAGATGGCGGCGGTGCCGACCAATGCGATCGCCGCCCTGCCCGACAAGGTTTCATTCGCACAGGCGGCGACGCTGCCGGTCGCAGGTCTGACTGCGCTTTACTCGCTGGAACGCAACGGCTCGCTCTTGGGACGGCGTGTACTGGTGACGGGAGCTTCGGGTGGCGTCGGCCATCTCGCGGTCGAAATCGCCAACCATGCGGGAGCATTCGTGGTCGCGTCGGTGCGACGCCCCGAGCGCGAGAGGCATGCGCGAGGCGCGGGTGCTCACCAGGTTGTGGTCGGCGAGGATCTCTCCGCTGCGACGCGGTTCGGGCCGTATGATTTGATCCTCGAATCCGTCGGCGGCGATTCGCTCGGCACGGCGCTGAAACTATTGGCGCGAGGCGGTATGTGCGTGCTCTACGGAGTCTCGGCGTCGGCTGAGACTACCTTCGATGCCGCCACCTTTATGCGCACCGGAGGCGCGTCTTTGTACGGCTTCATCCTGTTCCACGAAATCAGGTTCAGGCCGGCTGCGGAGGGTCTTGCGCAATTGGTGCTGATGGTCGCCGAAAACAAACTCCACCCACAAATCGAACTGGAGGCACCGTTTGGCCAAATCGCCGAGGTCGCACAAAAGCTCTACAACCGCGGGATCGCGGGCAAGGCGGTGCTGAACATGTAGTCTGACCATCGCGCGCGATACATGTTCGCACTGGAAAATTCGCGCGCATTCTGCGACATCTCTAAAAGGCCCCGACGCCAACGCGAGGATAATCACGATGAAGATCGGAATCCTGATCGTTTTTCACGAGAGCACGGCGCGGCCCGCGCCGTTCGCGCAGGAGATGGAGCGGATCGGCTTTGAATCGCTGTGGGCGCCCGAGCATCCGATTCTTCCGGTCAATCCGAGCACGCCCTTTCCGCAGGGCGGACCGATCCCCGACGTGTACGCGCACATGAGCGATCAGTTCGTATGCCTCGGGATGGCAGCCGCGGCCACCACCCGGCTCAAGCTGGGGACGGGAATCACGCTGGTGCCCGAGCACAATCCGATCGTGGCGGCCAAGCAGATCGCAACGCTCGACTATTTCTCGGGCGGGCGCCTGATCTATGGCATCGGCGCCGGCTGGCTGCGGGAGGAATCGGAACTGCTCGGAGTGGATTTCCCGCGGCGCTGGACGCAGACTGCTGAGTATATCGCGGCCATGCGCGAGTTGTGGTCGAAGCCCGAGGCCTCCTTCGCCGGCCGCTACGTCAACTTTCCGCCAGTGCGGTCCTATCCCAAACCGATACAGCAGCCGGGGCCGCCGGTGCTGCTCGGCAGCAAGGACAAGAACGCCCTCAAGCGCGTGGCGAAATGGGGCGACGGATGGTGTCCCAACCGGGTCGATCCCGCCTTCATGAAGGAGCAGCTTGCGATACTGAAAGAGGAATGCCGCGCCGCGGGCCGGGACTACGGCAAGCTCGATATAACGGTGATGGGCTCAATTGCGGGCGAGCGCGCGCAGGTGCAGGAAGAACTTGCGAAGTACGCCGAAGTCGGAGTAGGGCGTTTTGTGCTGCAAGTGGGCGCCCTGACGCCGGACAATTACCGGCAGCGCCTCGATCGCTACGCGTCGGCATACTTGTAAAAGACTGACTGGTCGAGGATGGGCTTCCCTTCGCGGGCGCCGAAGCAACATGGAGGTAGGGAAAATGAAAATCGGGATTCTTGGATTCGTCGCGACTCACACCGCCGCTCCTGGGGCGATCGCGCAGAAGGCCGAAGCGCTCGGCTTCGAGTCGTTCTATCTGCCCGAGCATCCGATAATTCCCGTTACGCATAAAACGCGGTATCCGCTCTCGCCCGACGGAGAAATTCCCGATTCGTACGCGCAGATGATCGATCCGTTCGTCGGCCTGGCATTGGCGGCCGCAGTGACCAAAAAGATTGGGCTGGGCACAGGGATCTGCCTGGTGCCCGAGCGCGACCCGATTGTACTGGCCAAGGAAGTGGCGACGCTCGACCACTATTCGGGCGGTCGCTTCATTTTCGGGATCGGCGCGGGCTGGCTGGCCGACGAAAGCGAGATCATGGGAGTCAACTTCAAGCGGCGCTGGCCGATGACGCGCGAGTGTATCCGGGCAATGAAGGAGCTGTGGACCAAGCCCGAGGCCAGCTTCGCAGGCGAATTCGTCAAATTTCCCCCGGTCAAGTCCAATCCCAAGCCTGCGCGCAAGCCGTATCCGCCGATTCATATCGGCGCGGGGGGCATCGGCCCGAGCATGGAACGGGCGCTGCGGGATACGGTTGCGATAGGCGACGGCTGGGCACCGCTCGGGCTTACGCCCGACGTGCTTGCGGTCGAACTCGGCAAGCTCAAGAAGATGTGCGCCGAGGCCGGACGCGACTTCTCCAAGCTCGAAATCTCGATGTATTTCCCGGCACAAGGCGACCCCAAGCGGGTGCGCGAGCAGTATCGCGAGGCCGGCGCGCATCGGCTGATCTTCCTGCTCGACTCACCGACAGCCGGCAAATTCGAAAAGGATTTGGAGGACCTCGCCAAGGCGTGGCTGAATTGAGGCCCCCTTGGAAAACTCCTCTCGGCGGCCGGGGCCCGCAATGCCGCTGAGGGGTGCCATCTCTGGCTTTGGCGAAGTTGCCGCGCAGGCGCATCTGGGCGGATGGCGCTCGCGGCCCGGTGTCAGCATCGTCGCGATCCATGATCCGGTGGCTGAGCGCCGCCACCGCGCGATCAACCTGATCCCAAACGTTCGCGTTTACGACGACCTGGAATTGATGCTCGAGGGCGAGGCTCCTGATTTTGTCGACATCGCAAGTCCGCCGGCATTCCACGCCGCTAGC
>JASHZA010000347.1 GCA_030042765.1 Candidatus Binataceae bacterium
ACCCGTTCGCATAATAATCCGGCGGATGATGGTGTTCTTCGAAGCAAGCCTGGAATGCGAACATCGGCAAAACCAGGAGTAGTGCCTCGCAAGCTGCGATAAGACCGGTCCTCATGGTCGTGTGCTTCATGGTCGTGCACCTCGTCAGGCTGCCGGAGATGAGCGCTGCCAGCGGCATCGTATACGGCATTGATTTCGTAGCCAATGGCTCCGAGAGTCGTTCGCACCGATAGTGGAATACGTTCACGATGCCGCTGGCGCACATCCGATTGCGACCATCAAACCGGCCGATAGGAAGGACCGCTCATCGGCGTGGACACTAGCAGGCAGACATTAGTATGATGCGGCGATGGCCTGACCGCGCCGATCGTTTTTAGCGTGTACCTGCAAGCGGGTACGTGGACGCCGTGTTCTTGTCGGCCTGGGCGAAGGAGATTCGTCGATGGAGCAGCAGGCACTGATGCTCAAGGGTTATCACGTCCTCGATTTCACGCATTTCGTGGCGGGGCCGACCTGCACTCGGATTCTCGGCGAGTTGGGGGCCGACGTGATCAAGGTCGAGAGGTCGCTCGAGGGCGACCACGTGCGCCAGCTTGGGCTGGCGGCCAAGGACTCGATGAGCACGTACTACTTCCAGCACGATCACAGCAAGCGGAGCCTGGCGCTGGATTTGCGGAAGCCGCGCGCGAAAGAACTGCTGCTCGGGATGATCCCGAAGATCGACGTGCTGGTGGAAAATTTCGCACCCGGCGTTATAGCGGACATGGGTTTCAGCTACGAGGTAGTGAGCAAGATCAACCCGAAGATCGTAATGTGCTCGGTATCGGCGACGGGCCAGAGCGGACCGCTCAGCAAGCGCCCGGGTTACGATTTTATCGGCGCGTCGTTCGCGGGAGTAACGGGCCTGCTGGGAGAAGCCGACCGGCCGCCGATAATCCCAACGATGGCGATTGGCGACGTGTCGACAGGAGTCGCGGCGGCGATGGCGGTGGGTTTTGCGCTGCTCAACGCCGCACGCACGGGCAAGGGCCAGTATCTCGACGCGTCGCTGCTCGATACGTACTTCCATATGCACGAGCTGGCGGTGCCGGTCGTGTCGATTCGCAAGGAGAAATTCAAGCCGGTGCGCGGCGGTTCGCAGCATCCCACGGGGAGTCCGGCCGGCGTATACAAGTGTCCGGGCGGATACATCATGCTGCTCGTGCAGCAGCATGAGTTTCCGCGGCTCGCGCGGGCGATGGGGAAGCCGGAACTGGCGACCGACGATCGTTTCAAGAGCAACGGGCGGCGGGTTCGCAACAACGCGGCGCTTAAAGAGATGATCGAAAACTGGTTCGCGACGTTTCCGGATCGCGACAGCGTGGTGGCGGAACTCGACAAGTTTCGTGTGCCGTGCGGGCCGGTGCTTTCGCTGGAGGAAGCGATGGAGCATCCGCATCTGCGCCAGCGCAAGACCGTGCGCCGGGTGGACGACCGCGCATTCGGAGAGTTCGACATCCCGGGATTTCCAGTGAAGTTTTCGGACTGGCCCGACCGTACGGATTTGAAGGCCTCGCGCCTGGGCGAAGACAACGAAGCAGTGCTGAGCGAGATGCTCGGCTTGTCGGAGAGCGAGATCAGCGAACTTTATGCGGAGCAGGTCCTGCTGAAGGCGGCTCCTGCGGAGCCGGCCGCAGCGTCGTGACGATCGGGGCCGGTTGGCGGGCGGGGGCGTTGGCCAGTTCGCGGCCGATCGCATAGAAGTTGGATTTCGACGTACGACGCGCATATAAGCGCCGGCGGATGCGACCGCGAAGGGCGTCTACCGCGGGCCAAAACGGAGGAAATCAGGCAGATGGCAGAATGGACAGAGGAAATCACCCACGTCGCGGGGAGTGACCTCGCAATTATCAAGGGCGGCCAGGGCAAGCCGCTGCTCGTGCTGCACGAGGAGCTGGGGCATCCGGGATGGCTTAGCTGGCATTCGGCGCTGGCGAAGGAGCATACGCTACTGATCCCGATTCAACCGGGGCTGGGTAAGTCGCCAAAGATCGAATGGATCAGCAATATCCATGAGCTTGCGTTGTGGTACGGCTGGGCGCTGCGGGAGATGAATCTCGCGCCGCTCGACGTGATCGGCTTTTCGACCGGCGGATGGATCGCGGCCGAGATGGCGTCGGTCAACAGCAAGCAGTTCCGCAAGATGGTGCTGGTAGCGCCCTCGGGAATCAAACCGCCGGAAGGCGAGATCATGGACGTGTTCTCGGTGACGGCGAGGACCTCGCTCAACGCGAGCATCTATGATGCCGAGGCGACGCCGGAATTCGCCAAGCTCTACGGCGGCGAGCGCACTCCGGAGCAGTTCGAGGCGTTCGAGGACGCGCGGACCGAGAATGCGCGGCTGACCTGGGAGCCGATCATGAACAATCCTACCCTGCAATATCTGCTGCAGGGCGTGACCGGGTTGCCGACGCAGATTATCTGGGGCCGCGAGGATGCGATCGTGCCGGTGAGCGCGTGCGAAGCGTATCGCAAGGCGCTCAGTAACACCGAGGTCAAGGCGACGGTCTTCGACCAATGCGGGCATCGGCCGGAGATCGAGAAGTCCGCCGAGTTCATCAAGCTGGTGCGCGAATTTCTCGCCTGAGCGCGGGCGATAGCGTGAGCTGAAGGAGAAGAAGCCATGCATATAATGCATTTCACTGAGCGCCCCTATAAGAACGTGCCGGAGGAGGAAGTCATCAGGAACCGCAGCTTCTTCGGCGTGCCCAACAAGTTTTACGACCCGAAGGTGGGCGCCGATCTCTACAACGAGTATATCGACGAAGCCTGCTACGCCGAGGAAGTGGGCTTCGACGCGATCATGCTCAACGAGCATCACGGGACGCCCTTCTGCATGGGCGCCGTGATGAACGTCGAAGCAGCGATCCTTGCGCGCGTCACGAAAAAGGCGCGCATCGTGCTACTGGGCAATCCGCTGCCGGTGCTAAAGCATCCGCTGCGGATGGCGGAGGAGCTGGCGGAAATCGACCTGATTTCTCACGGACGGCTGGTGCCCGGATGGGTACGCGGAGCGGGGAGCGAGCAGATCTTCAACAATGCGAACCCCGCGTATAACCGCGAGTATTTCAACGAGGCGCACGACTTCATAATCGCGTGCTGGACGCGGCCCGGCCCGTTCCGCTGGGAGGGCAAGCATTTCAATTATCGGTTCGTGAATCCGTGGGCGTTGCCCTATCAGAAGCCGCATCCGCCGATCTGGATTCCCGGCGTGCTGAGCCCCGAGACGGTAATCTGGTGCGCGAAGCATCGCTACCCCTATATCGGACTCGGGACGGCGCTGCCGGCGACGGTCGAGCTGTGGAACCTGTACGGCGACACGGCGGCGCAGGAAGGCTACACGGCGGGTTCGGAGAATTTCGGTTACTTGCAGCAGATTTTCATCGCGGAGACGGAGGAGAAGGCGCAGGAGCTGGGCAAGGGCGCGCTGTTCGGCGGGGGCGCGCAGAACTTCTCGCGACCCGAATGGACGCTGCCGCCCGGCTATAACTCGAAGGAAGCGACTCGGCGGCTGGCGCGACAGTCCACAGAGTACGGCTTTCTCGGCGTCACGAGCGAAAAGCTGCAGCAATCGGACATGCCAACGCCCGGCACCCGGGATGTGCACCAGGAGAAGGGCAACACGCGCGCACGGATGATGCGGGGCGAGATCTCGATCGAAGAGGCCAAGGAGAAGATCTACAAGAATTATCAGAAGGCGCAGGATGGCCTGCAGATAATCATCGGAACGCCGAAGACGGTGATTCCGAAGCTCAAGCTGATCATG
>JASHZA010000348.1 GCA_030042765.1 Candidatus Binataceae bacterium
TCGAAGCTTGGAAGACACGCTGCCGTACTTGTTCAGTCTGCTCGGCATCGTCGAGGGCGACGACCCACTCGCGCAGATGGATGGGCAAATCAGGAAGCGGCGGACGCTGGAAGCGATCAAGCGCATCCTGCTGCGCGAATCGCTCAACCAGCCGCTGATGGTGATCTTCGAGGACCTCCACTGGATCGATGAGGCCACCCAGGAACTGCTCAATTTGCTGGCCGATTCGATCGGGACGGCCAAGATCCTTTTACTGGTCAACTACCGTCCCGAGTATTCGCATCAGTGGGGGTCAAAGACCTACTACACGCAGCTCCGTCTCGATCCGCTGGCACGCGAGAGCGCCGAGGAAATGCTCTCGGCCCTGCTCGGCGATGGCGCGGAACTGGCCGCGCTCAAGCGGCTCGTCATCGAGAGGACCGAAGGCACGCCCTTTTTCATGGAAGAGATGGTGCAAGCGCTGTTCGAAGATGGAGTACTCCAGCGCAACGGGGTTGTGAAGCTCGCCAAGTCGATGAACGCGGTGAAGGTCCCCGCCACGGTGCAGGCCGTGCTCGCCGCCCGTATTGACCGGCTGCCGGCGGGGCAGAAGGAGTTGCTGCAAGCGCTATCCGTCGTCGGCCGCGAGTTTGCGCTCGAGCTGGTCCGCGCGGTAGTCGCGAAACCCGATGACGAACTGCGTCAGCTGCTCGACTACTTGCAGCTCGCCGAGTTCGTCTACGAACAACCCGCGGTGGGTAACACCGAATACATCTTCAAGCACGCATTAACACAGGAGGTCGCCTACAACTCGGTATTGATCGAGCGCCGTAAGCTAGTGCACGAGCGCGCCGGAGCAGCCTTGGAGGCGCTGTTCGTTGGGCAGTTGGACGACCATCTGGAGGAGCTGGCGCACCACTACAGTCGCAGCGACAACATCGAGAAGGCGGTCGAGTATCTCGGGCGGGCGGGCCAGCGGGCGGCGCAGCGTTCGGCCTATGCCGATGCGATCCGTAATCTTACCGCTGCGATAGATCTGCTTCAGAAGCTCCCGGAGAGTACGGAACGGATTCGGCACGAAGCGCTTCTGCAACTGGGTATAGGACCCGCGTTCCTCGCGGTTAAAGGCTGGGCCGGCCCTGAAGCAGAGCGAGCTTATACTCGCGTCCGGGAGCTTTGTGCGTTGCTAGGCGACGCTCCGGAGTTATTCCCCGGCTTGTTTGGACTGTGGAACGTTTATTTCGCGCAAGCCCGGTTGCAAAGTGCGTATGAACTCTCCGAGCAACTCGCACGGCGCTCGCGGAGCGCGCACGATCCCGCGCTCGTGATGTATGGGCAACTCGCGTTCGGGATTACTTCGTTCTGGATGGGAAAGTTTGTTGCTGCTAGGCAGCATCTCGAAACGTCGATCTCCCACTACGATCGTGAGCGCCATCGGCAGCTCACTTTTCGCTATGGCGGCATTGATGCCGGGGTCTGGTGCCTGTCTTACTCAGCCCTTACTCTTTGGTACCTCGGCTACCCAAACCAGGCTTCCAAGAGGGGCGATGAGGCGGTCCAGTTAGCTCAGGGTCTGTCGCATCCTCTTAGTCTGGCGATGGCCGCAACTTCGGTCGCGATTCTCCACTGTCAAGGCCTAGCCGAAGTTCGGGTGGCGCAAGAGACCGCCGAGGGTGTCATAGCCCTTTGTACCGAGCATGGGTTGAGCGCCGTCTGGTTTCTGGCGGTTAGCCTGCGCGGCTGGGCGATGGCGCGACAGGGTCGCCACGAAGAGGGGATTGAGCAGATACGGGAAGGTTTGGCCGTGTGCCGCGCTGCAGGAGGGGCGGAAGCGAACCTGCCGCACTTGCTGTGCCTGTTGGCCGAGGCATGCATGGAGGCTGATCGCGTCGACGACGGGCTCAGTGCTTTGACGGAAGCGCTGGCTGCCGGAGAGGCGCAAGGAGACCGTTATGGCGAACCTGAAATTCATCGCCTCAAAGGCGAGCTGCTGCGGAGGCGTAATGAATCAAACGCTGGACAAGCACAGAAGTGCTTCGAGCGTGCGATCGAAGTCGCGCGCAAGCAGAGCGCGAAATCATCGGAACTGCGCGCGACGATGAGTCTCGCCCGCCTGCTCCGCGACACCGGCCGCCGCGACGAAGCCCGCGCGATGCTCGCCGAGATCTACGGCTGGTTCACAGAGGGTTTCGACACGCTCGATCTCAAGGAGGTCAAGGCCCTGCTCGATGAGTTGAGTCGGTGACGATGCATTGCTCCAAATGCGGCGCAGAAAACCGGGAAGGGCGCAAATTCTGTGCGCAGTGCGCCACTCCGCTGGCCGTGAAGTGTCCGCAATGTGGCGCTTCGAATGAACCCGGCGAAAAATTCTGCGGGGAATGCGGGACCGCTCTGGGTGCGCTTCCGGCGACTGCGGCCAGGAAATCGGATGATGCGCGGACTCGAGTAGTCGAAACACCCACCACTGAAAATGTCGATGGGGAACGCAAGACGGTCACCGCGCTGTTCGCCGATATTAAGGGTTCGACCGATTTGATGCAAAACCTCGACCCCGAAGAAGCGCGCGCGATCATCGATCCGGCACTGAAGCTGATGATCGACGCAGTGCATCGCTACGAGGGCTACATCGTGCAGTCCACCGGCGACGGCATCTTCGCGCTATTCGGTGCCCCTGTTGCCCATGAAGATCATCCGCAACGCGCGCTTCACGCCGCGCGCCGTCTCCAGGATGAACTGAAGCGTTACTCGGCAAGCTTGCGTGCTCAGGGTGGATCGCCGGTCGAGGCCAGGATCGGGGTTAATACGGGCGAAGTCGTGGTTAGGTCGATACGTACCGGCGAGGGACAGTCTGAGTACGCTCCGGTGGGCCACACAGCCAATCTGGCCTCACGCATGCAGACCATTGCACCCGCCGGCAGCATCGTGGTTACGGAGCAGACCCGAAAGCTCACGGAAGGCTACTTTCAGCTTCGCTCGCTCGGTCAGGTCAAGCTGAAGGGGATCGCCGAGCCGGTGAGTGCTCACGAGGTCGTCGGTCTCGGTCCCTTGCGCACGCGTCTGCAGCGCGCGGCTGGACGAGGTCTCACCAAGTTCGTCGGGCGCGAGCGCGAGATGGAGTCGCTCAAGCATGCGCTCGAACAATCGAGAGAAAGCCAGGGCCAGATCGTCGCGGCTATCGCCGAGCCGGGAGTAGGCAAGTCACGCCTGTACTTCGAGTTCAAGACCAAGAATCAGTCGGGCTGGATGGTGCTCGAAACTTTCTCGGTTTCGCACGGTAAAGCGAGCGCATACCTGCCGGTGATCGATTTGCTGCACCACTACTTCCGGATTGGAACCGAAGACGATGACCGCACCCGTCGCGAAAAAGTCGCCGGCAAGATCACTATTCTTGATCGAACGCTCGAAGACACCTTGCCATATCTGTTCAGCTTGCTCGGGATCCTCGACGGCGACGACCCGCTGGCGCAGATGGATGGGCAGATAAGGAAGCGGCTCACGCTGAGGGCAATCAAGAGGATACTGCTTCGCGAATCGGTCAAGCAGCCCCTGATGGTGATCTTCGAGGATCTGCACTGGATCGACGAGCAGACTCAGGAGTTCCTGAACCTGCTGGCCGACTCGATCGGCACCGCCAAAGTTCTGCTGCTGGTCAACTACCGCCCCGAATATTCGCATCAATGGGGTTCAAAGACTTACTACACGCAGCTCCGTCTCGATCCGCTGGCACGCGAGAGCGCCGAGGAAATGCTCTCGGCCCTGCTCGGCGATGGCGCGGAACTGGCCGCGCTCAAGCGGCTCATCATCGAGAAGACCGAAGGCACGCCCTTCTTCATGGAAGAGACGGTGCAGG
>JASHZA010000349.1 GCA_030042765.1 Candidatus Binataceae bacterium
GGGAGGCGTCGGCTACTACCCGCAGTCGGGCTTCGTTCACGTCGATACGGGCCGGGTCCGCCACTGGGGCGCGCGTAGCTAACGTCTGACTCGAATTCTCGCCTGATTGGGCGCGCCGCCCGCGGTCGTGAGTGACGCGCCGCCATCGCCATACAGCCGCCGCGGCGGCTGCCAAGCCGCTTGCGAATCACCGAGGAATGGAACGATAAGGGCGTTCGTGTCAGTTTGAGGACCACCCTCGCGAGGAGGTTCGCTTGCCATGCCGGGACCGCTCAGCGGCTTTCGCGTAATCGACGTCACGCAGATGATTTCGGGCCCGATGGCCACGATGATTCTCGCCGACCAGGGCGCGGACGTAATCAAGGTCGAGCCGCCGGGAATCGGGGACCTGACGCGCGCGCTGGCGGGCCGAAAGCGCGGGATGTCCCCGACGTTCGCAGTCGCGAATCGCAACAAACGGTCGGTCGCGATCAACCTGAAGGACGCGCGCGGAGTCGATCTGCTCAAGCGGATGGTCGCGCGCGCCGACCTTTTCGTACAGAACTTCCGGCCCGGCACGGTCGAGCGGATGGGGATCGGCGAAGGGGCGTTGCGCGCGGTCAAGCCTGACCTGGTTTATGTCTCGATCAGCGGTTTCGGCGAGCGCGGACCCTACGTACACAAGCGGACTTACGACCCCGTGATCCAGGCCTTATCGGGACTCGCGTCGATCCAGGCGGACGAAAGCGGACGGCCGCGGATGATGCGCGTGATCGTTCCCGACAAGGTCACGGCGCTTACCGCGGCGCAAGCGATGACTGCCGCCCTGCTCGCACGCGAACGAACCGGCCAGGGGCAGCATGTGCGGCTCGCGATGCTCGATGCGGTGATTTCGTTCATTTGGCCGGAATCGATGGCGGGCTACACCTTTATCGGTCCGGACCGGGCGATCACGCGCCCACCGAACACGCGCGACCTCGTGTTTCGGACCGCCGACGGTTACATCACGTGCGGAGCGGTGTCGGATTCGGAATGGGAGGGGTTGTGCCGCGCACTCGAACGTCCCGAATGGCTCGAAGACGACCGCTTCAAGACACCGGCGGGACGGGTCAGGTTTGCCGACGCGCGCCTGGAACTCGCGGCCGAGGTGCTGGTCTCGAAAACCTCCGCGGAATGGCTCGCGCGGCTCGATGCGGAGCAGGTCCCGTGTGCGCCAATCCTGACGCGCGAGGATTTGCTCAGGGATCCGCAAGTGGCGGCCAACCAGATGATCGTCGAATCGACCCATCCGCGGGCCGGCGCGATGCGCCAGCCGCGGCCGGCGGCGCGCTTCGAGGCCACTCCCGCCGAGCTTCGAATCCCTGCGCCGACGCTGGGGGAGCATACGGATAGTGTCCTCGGTGAAATCGGCGTCGATCAGCCGGAGCTTGATGCGATGCGCGGCGCGGGAATCGTGGCGTAAGGGCGGCCCGATGAAGGCCGTCGAGGGCGAAAGCGCCGGGAGTTCCGAGAAAAGAGCTCCAGCTCCCGCCGGGCCGTGGTATCGACTGGCGGCCGAACTGGTGTCGCTGATCTATATCGCGGTGATCGCGGTACTCGCGGGGGTTACCGGCGCCTTCTACATTCTGTTTCCGGAGCTCGGCGCGCTGTCGCACGACGTCTTCACGAGGCCGCGCGGGGCCTGGGCAGGCGCGCCGCTGCTGCTGGCGATCACGCCTTTCCTGACCGGAGTAATCGGCATCTGCTTCACGCGCGCCCTGCCCTACGGCTATCTGTCGGTGCTGTTGACGGTGGGCGGCGCCATCGCGGTAATAATCGCGCTCAAGTCGCCGATCGCTCCCGCGATTTCGGCGGGTTTGCTGCCCCTGGTGCTGGGCGTGAAGAGCTGGTGGTACCCGCCCGCGATAATGCTCGGCACAACCTTGCTGGCGGTGCTCTCGATACCGTGGAAGAGATCGATGATCGCACGCGGCCTGTTGGTTCAGCCGGCGAGCGAGGCGATGGTCGAGGACAGAACCGAACAGCCCCCGTCCGTCTACGGATCGATACCGGTGTTGATGATCTTCGTCGCCGGAGCGGTGCTCGTGGTCAAACTGACCGGCCTGCGCTTCATTCTATTCCCGCCGCTGGTCGTAATCGGATTTGAAATGTTCGCCCATCCGGTGAGCTGCCCATGGGCCGGGCGTCCGTTGCTGCTGCCGGTCGCGTGCTTTCTAACCGCGGCGGGCGGATTGATGTTCTGGAAACTATTGGGCGTCGGACCGGCCGCTGCCGCCGCCAGCATGGGATGCGGCGTCGTGGTTTTGCGAGTGCTGGACCTGCACGTGCCGCCGGCGCTGGCCGTCGCGTTGCTGCCGCTGGTGATGGATTCGCCGACGGTCGCCTACCCGTTTTCGGTGGGAATCGGGACGCTCATGATGACGCTGTGGTTCCTGTCGTACCGATTCCTCACCCGCAACAGTTCCTGGGTTATCAATTGGGTAAATGGCGCGCCGCCCAAATCCAGTGCGTGAAGAATCGGCTTCCAAAACAGTGGATGCGGCCCGCCGGGCCGTCGAATGGCTGAAGTTTGGCCTCGTGCAGCTACCGGTCTTTGTTCGCGATCGTGAGACTGGACCTGGAATTGACGCTGCTGCAGCCGAGAGACTAAGAAATCGAAGGCCGGAGAGATAAGGCGGAAACTCCTGTTTGAACGCATTTGCGACGGCGAAATGAAGCCGCGCGGAGGGGGCGTGAAAGGCAAGCAGAACCCGTCGGACCGGGGTGTAATGATCGTCACTGGCGGGTCGCGTGGAATTGGCGCGGCGATCGCGCGCATGGCCGCAACCAGGGGCTACGCCGTGGCGGTCAACTATGTTTCCGACACGCGCGCCGCCCAAAGCGTCGTCGACAGCATCACTCGCGGCGGCCGGCTCGCGATAGCTATAGAGGGTGATGTCGCCGTCGAAACCGACGTGCTCCGGATGTTCGAGACGTCGGACCGCGAACTCGGCGCTGTCGATGTCCTTGTGAACAACGCAGGCATCACCGGCGGTTTCCAACGCGTTGAGGAAATATCCGCACCGGTGCTCACCCGCGTGCTCGCAACCAACGTCGTGGGATCCTTCCTCTGCGCACGCGAAGCGGTGCGCAGGATGTCGAGCAGGCATGGCGGTAGAGGCGGCTCGATAATCAATATCTCGTCGCGCGCGGCCGAACTTGGCGGCAGCGGTGAATGGATCCATTACGCGGCAACCAAAGGCGCCATCAATTCGCTCACGGTGGGACTAGCAAGAGAGGTAGCGGCGGAGGGAATCCGCGTCAACGCGGTCGCGCCGGGACTAATCGAAACGGATTTGCACGCTGCGGCGGGCGCACCTGACCGCGTGGAGCGCCTCAGCGCAACAGTTCCCGTTGGCCGAGCCGGCTCTGCCGATGAGGTAGCGGAATGCGTCCTGTGGCTCGCCTCGCCGGCGGCCTCGTACGTAACCGGCTCAATCCTGCCGGTGTCCGGCGGCCGATGACACCGCGATGGAGACAATTCGGGCTCAGGTAAGCAGGCATTGGAGGCGGCAATTTGCCAACTGACGCAACCCCATCGACGGATCAACCAGCTCCCCTGAGCGTACCCGGCACCCTGGCGCGGTTGGCGGGGATCGGCGTTGTCCTGCTATTTGTCGTCGGAGGGTTCCTCTATTTGGGAGGCTGGTTCAGTCCGCATGAACTAACCCCCGCGCGGTTCGTCAACGGTTTTCAGAAGGTCTTCGGAATCCACTCCGGTTTCCGTCGCAATCATGCCAAAGGGATGTGCGTTGCCGGTTACTTCGACAGCAATGGACAGGCCGCGCGATGGTCGAAGGCGGACGTCTTCAGACCCGGCCGAGTATCGGTGATCGGCCGCTTTTCGTTGCCGGGCGGCAATCCCTACGTCGCGGACACGCCGGCTTCCGTGCGTGGTCTGGGTCTCGCGTTTCGACCGCAAAATGGCGAGGAGTGGCGGACTGCGATGATCGACCTGCCGGTTTTTGTGGTAAACACGCCCCAAGCTTTCTACGATCAATTGCTCGCCTCGAAGCCGGACCCTGCGACCGGCAAACCGGATCCTGAGAAGATGAAGGCGTTCCTGGCAGGCCATCCCGAAACCGTGAGAGCCTTGACGATTATCAAAGCCCAACCATTTTCATCAGGTTTCGAGAATGCGACCTACAACAGCCTCAATGCATTCCGTTTCATCAGCGCGTCGGGAACCTCGACTCCGGTTCGCTGGTCTGTGGTTCCGTTCGATCCGTTCAAGCCCGCTGAACCTTCGCAGCCGGCGACGCAGGATAGGAACTACCTCTTCGATGCGCTCATCGCGCGCATTCAGAGCGGACCGGTGCGATGGCACCTGATCGTTACCGCTGGGCAACCCGGCGACCCTACCGACGACGCGACGATCCCATGGCCGGAAGATCGGGAGCACGTCGATGCCGGTACGCTGACGCTCGACCAAGTCGAGGCCGAGGCGCCTGGAAACTGTCGCGACGTGAACTTCGATCCGCTGGTGTTGCCGGTCGGCATCGCACCGTCGGACGATCCTTTGCTCAGCGCTCGATCCGCGGTTTATTCGCAATCGTTTACGAGACGAGCGGGTGAGAAGAAAGAGCCTAGCGCGATCACGCCTTCGGACGTGCGAAAGTGAGCGTCAGGATGACGACGGATCTCGAGCAATTCCCAGTTTCCATGCGCTTTCTTCACTGGTTGACCGCCGCGATGGTGCTGACCATCCTCGGCATTGGTGTCGCCATGGTCGCGTCGCTCGCCGATTACCACCAGCTGGTATCAATCCATCGCCCGTTGGGGTTCCTGATCCTGGTTTTGGTGGTGATCCGGTTCGTGAACCGGCAGTTCAGCACCATGCCTGCTTTTCCTGCGACGGTGTCGTCCGGGGAGCGCTTCATCGCACACGCGTCGGAAATGTTGCTGTACACATTGCTGTTTGTGCAGCCGCTGGTCGGATGGGGAATGCTGTCGGCGGCGCGCTATCCGATCGTATTGTATGGGCCGCTGCATCTTTTCCCCATCCTTCCGCATAGTGTGATGTTGTACGCCGCATTGCGAAAGGCGCATACGGTTCTCGCCTACCTCTTATTCTTTACGTTCATCGCCCATTTTGGAGCTGTTCTGTTTCACACCCTGATACTGCGGGATCGGTTGTTCAGCCGCATGGCGCCTTATAGAGTCCCGGCGCGCTAGCCGAGTTTCTGCAATACGGCGAGGCGGCGAAATCGATGAGCGCTTCAAGGAGCGGAAACCTGGCGCCACCTTCTCCCAATCCGATCGCTGACGAGCGGGTAGATGCCGTTCGGGAACGTCTGCATCAGCGATCTGCGGGAAGGTGATGCCCTCAAGACGCTGGCCGATTGCGGCGGTCCCGTGGACTTCCTGCTGGTCGACGGCTTTCCAAAGCTTGCACGCCCCCTCATCGAGTTGATGGCGTCGCAACTAAAGCAGGGCGCAATGGTCGTTTGCGATAATGTCGGACATTTCCCGAGGGATTTCGCCGACTATCTCGACTATGTGCGAAGCCCAACGAACGGCTTCACGTCAGCTCTTCTTTCCCTGAGAAGCGGAACTGAAATCTCGGTCAAGATCTGAGCGCGCCGGCCCGGATGTGCCGCATATTCACCTCACAGGTCTTCGCTCGAGCGCTCTAGTTTGCCGGGTTGCGACTCCTGCGACGGCACCTGATTTGTGCTGAGAGCGCGGCAAACGTCGTGCAGCCAGGTGGCGCTGGATAGCTCGTCCTCGGCGAGCAGACGGAGCGCCTGCTTGGTTTCGACGTCGCTATTCAAGGCGGAGGCAAAAGTCATGATGGGCGCGACGGCCGCCTGCGGCTCCTGGATGAGGGCGGTCAGGGCGAGAAGCTTTTCGAGCTCGGAAATCTCGCGGTTGGCGAGCAATTCGACCAGCTTACTCCCCTGATCGGTGCTGATGGACCGCAGCTCCGCGCCGAGTTCATGGGCGCGGCGCTCGAGCACGCGAGCGTGGTAGGCTTTGCGCTCCGCCACCATCATCAGACCCGTGCGCAAGCCGCGCGTCCGGCAAACCGACGACCACTTGGCGAAGCCAACCGCAGAATCCATCTGGGTGGCGTGGAGTTTGTCGAGGAAATCGACCACGGCTTCGCGCTCGGAGCGGTAGACGCGGCCGAGCGCCTCGAAGCTGGGAGCGACCGGGCCGGGCTCCGCGGATTCATGTTCGATGCGCGTGATCTCGTCTTCGAAAGCGGACTCGCTCAGGATGCCGCTGCGGTAGGCGCGCAGGAGTTGCCGTATTTCAAAATCGCGATTCACCTGATTTTCCTCCGTGAAGGGCTGCGCTTATCGCGGCCGCTCAACTCGAGCTTTGGAGCACGTCTTGTGCCGAGCCGGGCGCCGTCGATTATCGGTGAGGAAGCTTCCTCAAAAGACGAATTTCTACTTTTCAAATGTTTCCAATCGAACCACGAAACAAATCCGTGCTTGCGCCCAAAAGAGACAAACGGCGCCGAACAACCGGAAACGCAGTCAGGTTCGCAATCGGGCGTAGAGCATCAAGTCGCCGAGGCGCCCGTCCTTGATGATGCTCTGGCGCATCCTGCCTTCGAGCACGTAACCGGCCTTTTCGAGTACTCGTGTCGACGCGGGATTCCATCCGAAGACCGTGGCCTGCAAGCGCTGAAGCGGAAAAGTCGCAAAGGCGTAATCGCTCAGCTGTTTCAAGGCGGCAGTGGCGATACCGCGTCCCCAAAACGGTTCGCCCACCCAGTAACCGACTTCGGCGGTGATGCGATGGACGTCGCCAAAGGTTTCGAGTCCAATCCCGCCAATTGCCTGACCGTTGAGGTCGATCGCGAAATTGGCGACTGGCGGCTGCAGGGCCTGACAATGGGCGATCCAGGCTTGACCGTCGGCTCGGGTGTAGGGATGCGGAAACCGATCTCTCAGGTTGATCCAGATATTACGGTTGTCGGCGTAGCGAACAAGCGCCTCGAGATCGTTGTCGTCCCATGGGCGCAAGATGGTCTTTTCGCCGGCCGTCATGGTGGTCCGCCCGCACAATCGATGCTGGCAAAGAATCCGGGAGGACGCCAGAAGCGGGCCGCAGGCGGCTGGGCGCGAGCGCCGTACTTTGTTAGAACCACGTTGACGTTTAGGGCGTTAAGGGTGAGGATCACTTCGCCTTTGGGGAATCGGGCGGTAGGAAGGCGCTCCCTGGTTTGATCGAGCGGGGCGCACGCTACCGGCGAAGAACGTCTCAGCCCGGGGACAAGCTGCTGGCCGGCGACGGCGAGC
>JASHZA010000350.1 GCA_030042765.1 Candidatus Binataceae bacterium
CGGGCGCGTGCGCGCGTGAGTGCGACGTAAAGAAGGCGCTGATTCTCTTCGGCTTCTTCGCGCGCAAGTTCGTCACGCACCAAATCCTGCATGCTCCCGATCACGAACCTGCGCTCATCGGCGCTATGGTAGATTGACAGCTTGTTCCGTTGCGGGCTCCGATGCGAACCGCCGAAGAGTACAACGACGTCGGCTTCGAGTCCCTTGCTCATGTGCACCGTCATAACCTGCACCGCCTCCCGCTCGCTCTCGAGACGCTGAACATTGCCGTCCGGTCCCGGCGGCTCTTCGCGCCGCGTGATATAGCCCTCGAGCAATTCGATAAGTTCGGCCAGCCCGAGCCGGACGGTCACCGCGCGCTCGAGAAGCACTTCGAAGATGTGCAGGAAGTTCGTGAGCTCGCGCTCGCCGCGCGAGAACCACAGTTCGCGCTCGGCCAGGCCGCTCTCGTGAAGGAGGCTGTCGAAGAGCTCGGCAAAGCGCTCCTCTTCTGCCATCGCCCGCCATTTGAATAAACGTCCATTTAGCGGATGCGACTCGGGGACGTCGCCGAGCGTGGCGAGGTCGCGATAGCGGACCGCAAAGAAACGTGAGCTCCAGGCGCGCAACCGCCGCGAACGATCCCGCGGTTCCTCGATCGCTTTCAGCACGTCCAGTGAGTCGCCCGCCTCACGCGTCTGAAACAGCCCTTCGAGCTTGTAAAAGGCGAACGGCACGCCGCGGTCGCGCAGGTAACCCCCGATTTCCTCGCTTTCCCTCCGCGTTCGAGTCAGCACGAAAACGTCGCGAGGCTGCACCCTTCGCGGATTCGTTCGTCCTGCACTGTCGGGCTCGCGAATCGTGAGCCCGCCGCTCCCTACGTCGAGCAGTTTGTGTAGCACAGAAGCGATATGGCGTCCGATTGCCTCGCGCGCATCGGCGGCGGACGCGGGCTCGCCGTCGCTCTCGGGATAGCGCATCAACACCACGGGCCTCGCCGGATTGCCGCTGGAATCAATCGCTTCGCGGTCGGGCAGGCCGCATTTTGCCGGATCCGAATAAGTGATCTCGCCGCTGAAAAACGGCTCCTTGGCCTTCTGATCGAAGATATGATTCAGCGCGTCGATCAGCCTCGCCGTGGATCGAAAATTCGTGACCAGCGGCACCCGCCGCGCGCCGGCGTTACGCAATTGGCGGCAGGCCCGCAGGTAGGCGTGAACGTCGGCGCCGCGAAAAGCGTAGATCGCCTGCTTTGGATCGCCGACGACGAAGAGCCGGCTTCCGCCGTTATGTTCGACGAAGATCCGACTGAGAATCTTCCATTGGAGGTCATCGGTATCCTGAAATTCGTCCGCCAGTCCGTAGCTAAACCTGCTGCGCAGTACATTTGCCAACGCGCTTCCCTCCGGACCCTCCAGCGCCCGCCATACCCACAGAAGCATATCCTCGTAATCTATTTGGCCCATTTCACGCTTGTCGCGCCCGAGCCGCTCGGCGACTGCGGGCAAATACCTTTCGACCAGGGCGGTGGCTTCATCCTTCCCGGCTTCGATAGCTGCCGCGAACTGAAGTTCACCGGTGGATCGCAGGAACCTCGCCAATGGGGCAAATTCGTCGGGCGTCAGGTCTCGTTCCTTAGCCCGGACCAAGGGTCTGAAATTGAATTCCGCCAGGGCTCGCAGGAGAGCGGTGCCCGACGCGCGCGAACTCCTGACAATTTGGTTTAGCTCGTTCAGCGCTTTGAGGGTTTCGTTCAATTGTTTCGGACGGGTGAAAATCGACCGGCACTCGCGCTCGAGCGTGGCGAGGTCGAACGACTGCCGGAAGCGTTCTGCCACCTCCTCTCGCCAGCGCGCGGAATTGGTTTCTAGATAGCGCCGCTGATGAGCTTCCAGGAGCAGCGCCTCGAGATAGTCGATGTCGCCACCCTCTCTCAGCCACGCTGCGAGCAGGTCGCCGTGCTCGGCTAGCCGTTCGCGCAGCTCGGCGCGGAATGCGCGATGGAACGGGCGATGGGCATCGACGACTTCGAGATCGAATCGCGTTCCCGTGAGAAAGGCGAGTTCCGTGAGCACTCGCTGGCAGAAGCCATGGATCGTGAAGATCGCGGCGCGATCGAAGGCCCACTGTGCCCGTTCGAGGCGAGAGCGGGCCTCCTCATCGATGACAATTTTGCGAGCATCGACGGCGGGTGCCCCTGACAGCGCGCCCCGCAAAATGTCTTCGATCAGTGTGCGCACTCGTCCGCGCAACTCGGCTGTAGCCTTCTCGGTGAAGGTGACGACCAGAATCTGCTCGATCGTGAGCGTGGTCGTGCGCAGCAGGTCGACGATCAAGTGCTCGATCGTGAAGGTCTTGCCGGTGCCGGCAGCGGCCTCGACGATCGCGTGGCGGCTGCTCTGGATGTCGTCGAGAATCAGAGGCCGCCAGTACGCGATTTCTTCCCGTCGCGCTTCTTTCATTTGTCGAAAATCGCCCTTATAAGCCCGAATCGGCGTTCGACAATTTTTCGAGCGCGATCGGGCGCGCACGGGGCAAAGCTCCGTGGATCGGCCACCGGGCCGTAGTCGGAGCGGCAACGGCCAAATTCGTTGTCGCGAATCTTGTCGATTACTTCCTTGATGGCACGGTCCTTCCTCACATCATCCGTGACGATTTCCCGGACCGCCTCGATCGGAAGGAAGTAATCGTTTTCGTCGGACAGCAGGTCCTTCGCGAGCATCGCGAGATAGTCGCGGGCGCCGGCACGAGCCGGCGGACGGAAGCTTCGCGAGAACTTCTTTGGATTGTCCCCGTCCTTCTCGCCGCCCACGGCTATCGCCGTAAACCTGGCCGGCATGGTCTGGCCGGCAGCGGCGAGCACGATCGCTCCGAGAAATCCGTCGAGGAAATCATGGGGCTTTGCCTCTCCTCCGGCAATGCATCGGATCCAACGATCGAAGCCGGGTGAAACCGGACCCACCGTACCCCGAAGAGCCACCGTTCTGATCGCCGTCCCGTCGGGCCTGCGCACGTCAACCTCTAGTATCAGCGGCGGCAGAGTGCGCTCGATTTCCATGAACTGGCCGGCTCCACCGATTGCAATCTGCTGCCAGCCGTCAAGACTGACGGCGCCAGCCAGCGCGGCCTGACGAAGGCCCAGGCCGAGCTTGGCCAGGTCGCGGTCATGGGCGGCTTGCGCGAACGTTCCGGTCGGCGCGGCGCCTTCCAACTCGCGCCG
>JASHZA010000351.1 GCA_030042765.1 Candidatus Binataceae bacterium
AGTGGAACGAGGGTGATCCGGGCGCCGGGGGCGCCATGTTGCTGAGCTTCCAGGCCTCGAACACCGACAGGTGCTCGACCAGGCGCGACTGATGGACCTGCTGCTGGCTGAGCAGCGAGTTGGTCATGTAGGCGATGCCGATGGCGGCGCCGGTGTTCCGCAGCATATTGAACAAACTCGAGGCGTAGCCGATGCGCTCGGGCGTGACGCTCGACAATGCAGCCGCTGTGGTATTGGGAAAGATCATCCCGAAGCCGAATGACATCACGACGTTGCGGCGCAACACGGACAGCAAGCTCACTTGCAGGTTCATCCCGCTCATCAGCCACGCGCCGGCTGCGACGAGGGTGAAGCCGGCCCCGACCAGCGGGCGGGTATTTATGCCGGACCGCGCGAGCTGCCCCGTCAGCATCATCGAAGACATCGAACAGAGGCCGAGCGGGGCCTGAACCAGTCCGGTCCTCCAGGCGGTGTAGCCCATCAGTTCCTGAAGGAAGAGCGGATTGAGCAGGATACTTCCGAACAGCACGAAGCTCATCGCGATGGTAAGGGTAACGGCGACAACAAAAGTGCGCTGCTTGAAGATGCGGAGGTCGACGATCGGTTCGCTGAACGACAATTCGCGAAATGTCAGCAGCACAAAGGCGAGCGCCGAGACTGCGGTGGCGTAGACCACCCAGGGCGCGGCGAACCAATCGGCGCGCTGTCCGCGGTCGAGGACGATCTGGAGCAGGCCAAGAGCGATTACCAGCAGCATGATTCCCGCATAGTCGACTCGGCCGCCGCGCGCGCGGCGTTCGCGAATGAACTGCGGGTCATGGACGAACGTCGAGACCATCAGGAGCGCCAGCAGTCCGATAGGGATGTTGATATAGAAGTTCCAGCGCCAGCTCCAGTTGTCGGTAATCCAGCCGCCAAGGGTAGGTCCCGCGATCGGCGCCACCATCAAGCCCATGCCCCATACGGCCATCGCCATCTGCTGCTCCTCCGGAGGAAAGGTTTCCATCAGGATGGCTTGCGATGAGGGGATCATCGCGGCCCCGGCTGCGCCCTGGAGCAGACGAAACAAAACCATTTGCTGAAGTGACTGCGCGGCGCCGCAGAGTGCCGATGAGCAGACGAAGACCAGCACGGAGGTCATGAAGTAGCGCTTGCGGCCAAAGCGCGACGAGATCCAACCTGTCATCGGGATCATGATCCCGTTTGCGACCAGATAACTGGTCACCACCCAGGCGATTTCATCGACACTGGCCGAGAAGCTCCCCTGAAGGTGAGGCAGCGCCACGTTGATGATAGAGGTATCCAGGACCTCGAGCGCAGTGCCGAGCATCACTGCGAGCGCGATCAGCCATTTGTGCGACGGCAGGGAGGATTCAGCAAGCTGCGTGACCGGAGTTGCAGCAGCCATGGCCGGCTTCAGCGAACGAGCGGTAATCGTTCCGAATAGCTTGTGTTGCGAGTATCGGTGTCCATCGGTCCCCGTCCCGACTGAACTCGTCCCCCGATGCCCAGCGCCAGTCATCACAGGACAAAAAGAACCTGCGCCGGTGCCGAGCGGGCAGGATAGTCGCATAACGAGACCGGCTCGATCAACCGGGTCAAAATGAGGCCTCCGGTTCGCCGGCCAAGGCGGGAATTTGACACTGGAATTGCCGTCCGGCTAGTAATTCGATGGCCGCGAAGCCGGAATGAACTTTGGCCGCGAAGCCATCTTCGGGTGCTGGAGAAGGACATCAGATGCTCACGGGCGAACAGTACAAGCGAAGCCTGGCTGACGGCCGGGCGACTTATTTTGAGGGCAACCGAATCGATGACCTGCCGCGCCATCCGATTCTTGGGCAATCGGTCAATCTGGTGGCGGGCGGCTACGACCACTGGTATTCGCCCGGTGACGCAGCGCGTAATCCGCTGATGTCAATCCCGCGCTCGGCTGAGGAACTGCGCGCGCGAATCCCGATGCAGCATGGCGCGGACATCCTCGCGCTCGTGACCTATCAGTCGATCATGACGCTCAGCACCGCCAAAGCGCGTATCGAGCCGGCGCTGCCGCAGTTTGCGCGGCGGATTCGCGACTACGTCGAGAAGGCCCAGCAGGATGATATCCGCATCGTCGAGTGCATCACCGACGCCAAAGGCGATCGCAGTAAGACGCCCGCGGAGCAGGACGATCCTGACGCGTACACTCATGTTGTCGATCGCAGCGACAAAGGGCTGGTGATTCGCGGCGCCAAGCTGCATATCACCGGAGCCTCGCTCGCTCATGAGTTGATGGTGATTCCGACCAAGGCGATGCATCGGGGCGAAGAGTCGTATGCGATCGCGTGCATGGTGCCGGTCAACGCGCCCGGAGTGAAGATAATCAACACGACCTATGCGCCGCGGCACGAGGACACGAGGTCGTTCCCGTTCTCCTCGCGGGTGCACATGCCTGAGGGCTTCGTGATTTTCGACGACGTTTTCGTGCCTAACGAGCGGGTGATGCTCGACGGGCAGACGGAAATGGCTGCGTTGTTTGCGCACGCGCTGGGCTTGTGGGAGCGATTGGGCGGGCTTTCCGACATGGCCGAGCAGGCTGACCAGTTGGTGGGATTCGCTCAGCTAATCGCCGAAGCGAACGGCCTCGCTTCCGTTTCGCACGTTCGTGAGAAGATCTCCGAGATGATCATCCACGCGACGCTGGTTCGTGCCGCGCTCGAGGCCGCGATCTCGAATTGCGAGATCACCGCGGACGCGGTCGCGTTTCCCAACGAGCTTTTCACCAACGCCGGCAAATACCATGCGGCCGCAAACTACAACCTGATGGTGCGTCATCTGCATGACGTCTCCGGCGGCTCGATTCTCACGGCGCCAAACGTAAGCGACCTTGAAAATGAAGCGACCGGGGCCCTGCTGCGCAAATACATGAGCACCGGCAAGGGCGTCGAGGGCGAGTACCGCTTGCGCCTATTCCACGCGATCCGCGATCTGACGGCAGACGCCTTTGGCGGATGGCGCCAGGTGACGAATGTTCAGGCTGGCGGGGGATTGTACGCACAGCGCATCGTTACGCGGCGTTACTATGATCTGAACGGCGCAAAACGAAAGGCGCTCGAAGCAGCGGGATTAGCTGGCAAGAGCGGGAACTAGGGCTTTGGCCGCTCGGCCAGCGGGCCGCGCGGGCGGATTTGTTCGAGCAGGAGAATGACATGACAGAATCAAAGTACGGCGACGTATCGGTCGCGGTTAAGGACTATGTGGCGCAGGTCGAGATCCATCGGCCGCCCAACAACTTCTTCGACGTTCCGCTCATCCGGAACCTTGCCGACGCCTTTAACGCACTCGACGCCGACCCGGCATGCCGGGTATCGGTGCTGTGCGCGGAAGGGAAGTCGTTCTGCGCGGGCGCCAATTTCGCGAACCGCCAGGCGACGGGTGTCGAGCCGGGCACGGTCAAACGTAATCCGCTCTACTCGGAGGCGGTTCGGCTTTTCGACTGCAAGAAGCCTATAATCGCTGCGGTTCAAGGACCGGCAATCGGGGGCGGGCTCGGATTAGCACTGGTAGCCGACTTCAGGGTGGCGTCTCCCGAAGCGCGCTTTGCGGCGAACTTTGTAAAGATCGGCATCCATCCGGGCTTCGGTCTCACCTATACGCTTCCGCGTCTGATCGGCATTCAGAAGGCGAACCTGCTTTTTCTCACCGGCCGGCGAATAGGCGGCGAAGAGGCGCTGGCCTGGGGGCTCGCCGACGTTCTGGTGGAGCAAAACAAGCTGCGAGCTGCAGCTACCGAACTCGCCGCGGAGATCGCCGAGAACGCGCCGCTCGCGGTGGTCTCGACGCGCGGAACCGTGCGCCGGGGACTGGCGGAAACGGTCAAGGCGCAGACGGACATCGAGTTCATTGAGCAAGACTGGCTGATGGGTACCGAGGACCATCGCGAGGGCGTCAAGGCGGTCGCTGAGCGGCGAGCGGGCAAGTTTGTCGGCAAATAGCCGAGCCGTCCGGCAGGCGGAAGTGCGCGTGGTTCGGGCCACGCGCGAGGCGCGGAAAATTCCTTCTGTTCGCCGTCGTCTCCCGGTGCTAGATTCGAGCGTTCCGTCCGGGAATTCAGCCGATCCCGTTTGATCCAGGGCGGGCGGCGTCACATTCCCGCGGCGGACCCATTCCGGCAACGCGAGGGCAACGATGGCTGCTTCGATCGAGAACCGGAGCCTCGGGCTCGGCAGATTCATCCTGGATCATCGGGCGCGGATCGGACTGATTCTCATCGCGATAACCGCGTTCATGGCCTACGAGGCGGTTCACGTAAGGATCGCCACACGATTTGAAAATTTCTTCCCCGCCAGACATCCCAATACCCTGTTGTATCGAAAGTACCAGGTCCATTACGGCGGTGCACAGACATTGATAGTGATGCTGCGGGTGAAGCACGGCGACATTTTCAACTACACAACGCTGAGGAAAGTCCAGGACATCACCCGCGCGGTGAATATTTTGCCGGGCGTCGACCATAACGAGGTCTTCTCGCTCGCTTCATATCGAATTACCTTCGCCAAGGCCGTGCCCGGGGCGATCGTCACTACCACCTTCATGTACCCGAACGTGCCAAAGACAAAGGAGGAGCTCGACGATCTCAAGGACAACGTCAACATTCATCGCGAGGTCGTAGCCGGGCTGATCACCTACGACAACAAGGGCGCGCTGATAACAGCGAGCTTCAACGAATGGAACCTCAATTACAAGCTGCTTTTCGATGATATACAAGCTATCATCCACCAATACTCAGACGCGAATACCGACATATACGTGGCGGGCCAGCCGATAATTTCCGGATGGGGCTACTATTACCTGCCGC
>JASHZA010000352.1 GCA_030042765.1 Candidatus Binataceae bacterium
TGAGGGTGCCGAGCGTCGACGGATGGTGCCCGGTACCGAAGGCCTGGCCGGGCCTGATGACGATACGGATCCGGTCTTCGCCTTTCGTACGGTGCCACGGGGGCACGATTAGAAAGCGATGGCCGATCGGGGTTGGCTGGAAGCGGGTCTGCCACATCGTCGCCCACCCGGGGTCGACGACCCGGTGCATCTCGGCGGCCGCGCCGTTTACCGTCATCCCTCGCATGACCACCTCGATTCGCCGCCGGGCGGCAGGTTCAAGCCGCGAGAAATACGCGAGGATTCGCACGATCTTTTTGCCGCCACGAGCGCGACCCGTCGGCCGGACCTTCTTGAGTTCGCACCCGAGCGCGCCATGCGCGACCAGCACCCCGGCAGCGTCGTCGGCCACAGCGGCGGGCACGTCGAACACCGCGCAAACGTAGGTTGATTGGCTCTTGCGTGGCAAAGGGATGAGAGTTTTCTTCGCCTGGCTTACTCTCTCGTTCAAAGATAGGTGATCATCGTCAACGTTTTAAGCGTCCCTGTTGAGAGGTGTAAACGACCCGATTTGCAGCACCAACGCCTGCGTGGTTAGGTAAAGGCTAATTGTCGATGCTTTGGCGCGTCGGGTGGTCGCTGTTCTGTTCATTTTGCGTCCACTCGCGCCGGGAGTTAATAGGGCCTTGTTGAACATTGCTCATCGTGGGGCGAGCGGGTCCCTACCGGAGAATACCCTGGCCGCCTTTCGCGGAGCGATCGAGGCCGGCGCCGACATGTGCGAACTGGACGTTCAGCTCACCCGCGACGGCGCGATGGTCGTAATCCACGACGAGAAGGTTGACCGCACCACCGATGGCACCGGTCCCGTGGCTGCGATGACCCTGGCGCAAATCAAGCGCCTTGACGCCGGCGCACGTTTCAACATTTGTTTCAAGGGTGAAATGGTTCCCACCCTCGAGGAAGTCTTCGACCTCGTCGACGGGCACTGCGGCCTCAATATCGAGCTTAAGAGTTACGGGCTTGAAGCAAAGGTCGCAGATTTGGTCCGCGCACGCGGCGCAGTTGCCTCGACGCTCATCTCTAGCTTCGACTGGGAGGCGCTCGCGCGCATACGGCATATCGCGCCCGAGTTGCGTGTCGGGCTGCTGGCCAGCCGCTGGCCCGCGCGATTGATCGGCGCGGCCACCGAAATGAAGGCGGACGCGATCAATCCAAGCTACGATATAGTAAGTGAAGACCTCTGCATCGCGGCTCACAGCAGGGAGATAAACGTGTACGTGTGGACCGTCGATGAACCCGCGATGATGCGCAGCCTGATTGCCGACGGCGCAGACGGGATCATGACGAATTGGCCGCGGCGTTTGGCCGAATTGATTGGGCGGTGATGGCGCGGTTTGGGCAGGACAAAATCGAGGAGGTCCGCACTCGAGCGGATATTGTCGAGGTGATTGGCGCGCAGGTGCGCCTCAGACGCGCCGGGCGCAATTTCGTCGGGCTCTGCCCGTTCCATAACGAAAAGACACCGTCGTTCAGCGTCAACGCCGAGCGCGGCTTTTTCCATTGCTTCGGATGCGGCGCGGGGGGCACGGTTTTCGACTTTGTGATGCGGGTCGAAGGGCTGACCTTTCCGGAGGCGTTGCAGTCGCTCGCGCGTCGCTATGGCGTGAACCTGCCGGAGCGGCCAGATGCCGGCGGACCATCGTCGGGCGAGCGCGAGGCGCTTGTGCTCGCCAACGCGACCGCCGCCGAATTCTATTCCCACGTCCTGTGGAACACGCCTGACGGCGCAATTCCGCGCGAATATCTAAAGTCGCGAGGGCTCACGGTCGAGACGGCGCGGACGTTTGCGCTCGGTTTCGCGCCGGCGCGTCCGGCCAATCTTGCCGCGAACCTGCGCAAGCGCGGATTGATCGATGCCGCGTTAAAGGTCGGGCTGGTGAAGCGAGACGAAGCGGGCGCGGTCTACGACATGTTCAGGGCGCGCCTGATGTTCCCGATTCGCGACGCGCAGGGCCGCGTCATAGCGTTTGGAGGGCGGGTGCTCGACGATCGGTTGCCGAAGTACATCAACTCGCCCGAATCGCCGATCTATTCCAAAGCGCGTGCAGTCTATGGCGTGTACGAAGCTCGCCAGGCGATTCAAAAGGCCGACCGCGCGATCCTAGTCGAAGGTTATATCGACACGATCGCACTGTGGCAGGCGGGCTTCAAAGAAACTGTCGCCAGTCTCGGCACCTCGCTTACGGTCGAGCAACTGCGGCTGGTCTCGCGCTACACCCGCAACATCGTGGCTTGCTTCGATGGCGACGCCGCCGGTCGCAACGCATCCCTGCGAGCGCTCGAGGTATTTCTTCAGGCGGGCCTGCTCGGTCGCGGAGCCTTCATACCAAGTGGTTACGATCCCGACACATTCGTACGCGAGCGCGGCGCGCAGGGCTTTGCCGAATTGTTGGAATCCGCAAGCCTGCTGGTGGATTTTTTTCTGGATGACGAGGCCACCAAGGTTCGCGGGCCGAATGGTCCACTCGACCGTCGCGCTGAGGCGGCGCAGCGAATCGCAGAAAAGCTGCGGCTGGTTGGCGATGAATTTCAATTCAACCTGTTGGTGCGCAAGGCCGCGAGCCTGCTCGGTCTGGGTGAGGAAGTGCTGCGGCGCGAGGCGCGACGCGCCAGGCACGTAAACGGACCTGGCCCGGCGATTCAGCGTAGCTCTCCGCGCAGCACCCTTCCCGTAAGTGCGAGAGTTGAGGCTGAGCTCGGATTGGTAGCGATCGCGCTGCGTTATCCGGAACTACGGGTCGAAATCGCGGCGCAGACGCGGCCGGAGGAGTTCGAAGACCGCGAATTAGGCGCTTTGGTGCTCGAGGTTTGCGGCTCGGACGATGTCCAAGCCTCACTTGAGGTCGCGGTTGCCAACCGTCTAAGCGACGAGCAGCGCGGACGTCTCAGTGCCTTGATGACTGGCCCTTTGCTGGATGATGCGACGACCTCCCGTAAACGCCTGACCGATTCCTTCGCGGCCGTGACTATGAACCGACACAGCCGGGCGGTGGCAGAAGAATTGCGCCGTGCCGCCGCCAGCGGTTGCGTCGAAGATGCGAAGACCGCCGCGCAAAACGTGATCGCCCTGCGCCGCCAGACCAACCGTGGTGGATAAGGAAAACTGCTTCAAGTTCGCTTTCGATCTGCGTATTAGCGGGGCTTAAATCGGCTCTGGGAAGTTGATAAAATCTAACCGCTGATCCACGGGATGCACTCGCGAGGGCCCATAGCTCAGTCCGGTTCAGAGCTGCCGGCTCATAACCGGTTGGTCCCAGGTTCAAATCCTGGTGGGCCCATCTCATTCGGTATCATCATTCAGACTGCGGAAAGTATGAGATTGCGCGCGCTTCGCACGACCGTCGCGGCGCGCGGCGCGTTTGATTCAACTCACGGCCAGCGGAGGATGCTTTGCTTGAAGAAATAACCCGGTTGATTAGCCTTCAGGCGATCGACCGGGATTTACACGAACTCGAAGAATCGCTTTCAACCATCGCCGGACGAGTCGAAGGGCTCCGTCAGGAGACCGAGCAGCTTCAGGCTGAGTTCGACCGCTTCACCCAGGAAGAACAGCAAAGCGCAACCAACCGGCGCCAGCTCGAAAAGGAACTGGCGGAGGGTGAAGCGCGCATCCGCAACAAGCGGATGCGGCTCAATCAGGTGCGCAACGACAAGGAGCTGCTTGCGCTCGGTCACGAAGTCGAAACCCTGAAAGAGACAAACCAGCGAATGGAAGCGGACCTGCTCGCCCAGATGGAGGCAGCGGAACCCCGCGCTCAACGCATCAAGGAAGTCACCGAGCTGTTGGGGCAGAAGCGCTCCGAATTACAGGCCGTGGAGAAAGAGATCGCGTCGCAGGTCGAGGACCTTAAGGTCTCGATCAGCAAACAGCGCGTAGATCGCGACCTGATGGCGCGCGGTATAGAAGTCGCCCTGCTTCAGCGCTATGAAATGATCTTCAACCGCCGCGGCGGTCTGGCAGTTGCCGCCGCAAAAGGCGGGACTTGTCAGGGATGCCGGATGCGGCTGCCGCCGCAGTTTTACAACGAAATCCAGAAGCACGAGCAGGTTCATTACTGCCCGAACTGCCAGCGTATCCTTTACTACGAGAACAACCGCGTGAGTTGAGTCCTTCGCGCGGCGGTAGCGAGGTCAAGCCGCGAACTCCGCCCTATGAAGTTCGATGCGCGGCCGGGTCGCGCAAATCTCGCCCGGTCATTTCCGCGGGCTTTTCCAGCTCGAGCATCGCAAGAAACGTAGGAGCGACATCCGCCAGCGTGCCTTGAGACTTCAGACTGCCGCTAAACGAGGGGTCGTAGAGAATGAGCGGCACGGGATTCGTGGTGTGCGCCGTGTGCGGCTGATGGGTCGCCGGGTCGGACATGAACTCCGCGTTGCCGTGATCCGCAGTGATCAGTGCAACCCCACGCGCGCGTTCGAGAGCTGCTATTACCTTACTCAAAGCCGCGTCGCACGCCTCGATCGCGGCGATAGTCGCTTCGAGGTTGCCGGTGTGTCCGACCATATCGGGATTGGCAAAATTCATCACCACGACCCCGAACTTGCCGAGGGCGATTTCCTGGGCGGCACGCTCTGCAATCTTCGCCGCCTGCATCTCGGGTTCGAGGTCGTAAGTTGCGACCTTTGACGAAGGGATCAAGATTCTTTCTTCGAGCGGAAACGGCTGTTCGACGCCTCCGTTGAGAAAATAAGTGACGTGCGCATACTTCTCGGTTTCCGCGATCCTCAGGTTGCGAATTCCCGCGCGCGCCAGCACTTCGGCAAACGTGTTGCGGACATCGTCCGGGCCGAACGCCAGCGGCAGGTTGAAGCTGCGGTTGTACTCGGTCATGCAGACGTAACCGACGTGCGGAAACCGCGGACGTTGGAATCCGCTGAAGTCGGCGAGCGCCAGTGCCGCGGTCAGCTCGCGAGCGCGATCGGCGCGAAAATTGAAGCAGATTATATGATCGCCGTCCTCGACCGGGTGTGCCGGGCCGATAAGACACGGCTCGACAAACTCGTCACTCTGGCCGGCAGCATAAGCGGCTTCGACCGCTTCGCGCGCGGTTGCCGCATGCCTGCCTTCGCCCATGACCAACGCCTGCCACGCCCGCTCGACCCGATCCCAACGCTTGTCGCGATCCATCGCGAAGTAGCGTCCGCAGACGGTCGCAATCTGGCCGCGGCCCAATTGTTTGAGCTTGGCTTCGAGCTGATCGATAAAAGGCAATGCCGAGCGCGGCGGCTTGTCCCGGCCGTCGAGCATCGCGTGAACCGAGATGGCGGCGAGTCCTCGAGCTGCCGCCAACTCAAGCAACGCCAGCAGATGATCGATATGGCTGTGAACGCTGCCGTCGGACAGAAGTCCCCAAACGTGAAGCCTTCGGCCGTGTGAGGCCGCCCCGTCGATGGCCTTGAGCAGCGCCTGGTTACGGAAGAAATCGCCGGTCTCGATCGCTTTGGCGATGCGCATCACGTCCTGATAGATGACTCGGCCGGCCCCGATCGTCAGGTGTCCCACCTCCGAGTTGCCCATCACGCCCGGCATCAGGCCGACCGCCTCGCCCGAGGCGTCGATCGCGGTGTGCGCCTGGGTCGTAAAGAGGCGGTCCATCGTTGGCGTGCGCGCGCTCAGGATGGCGTTAGCCTCGCGCTCGCTGCGCATGCCCCATCCATCGAAAATGATGAGCGCTGCAATCGGTGGGCGGCTCATTGTGCTCCCGCGGCCCGCGTCTTGAAGACGTCTGCGCCCGGCCAGGTCGCGTGCGAGCCAAGTTCCTCGGCGATACGCAGCAGGCGATTGTATTTTGCCGTCCGCTCGCCGCGGCTGATCGAGCCGGTTTTGATCTGGCCGACTCCGGTTGCGACCGCCAGGTCCGCAATAGTTGTGTCCTCGGTCTCGCCGGAGCGATGCGAGACCACGGACGAATAGCCGGCGCCGCGCGCTACCGCGATCGCGTTCAGCGTTTCGGTCAGGGTGCCGATCTGATTGAGCTTGATCAGGATCGAATTTGCCACCCTTTCGGCGATCCCACGCTGCAACCGCTTCGGATTGGTGACGAAGAGATCGTCGCCCACCAGTTGTGTGCGGCCGCCCAGTTCGCGCGTGAGCAGTTGCCATCCCGCCCAGTCGTCCTCAGCCAGGCCATCTTCGATCGAGAGAATCGGGTAACGGTCGATGAGCCGGGCATAGAAACTGACCATCTCTTCGGCGGTGCGGCTTTTCTTATCGGAGCGGGCGAAGACATACCTGCCGTCTTCGTAAAATTCGCTGGAGGCGGGATCCAGTGCGAGCGAAACATGCGTGCCCGGATTGTAGCCGGCGCGCACGATCGCCTCCATTATTACCTCGATCGGTTCCTCGTTGCTGCGCAGGTTGGGGGCGAACCCACCCTCGTCCCCGACATTGGTGGAATGGCCTCGCTTCTTCAGCACCGCAGCGAGCGAATGGAACACCTCGGCGCTGATGCGGATTGCCTCCGCGAAATTCGGCGCGCCGTGCGGTACGATCATGAACTCCTGCATGTCGACGCTCGAGTCGGCGTGCTTGCCGCCGTTGATGACATTCATCATCGGAACCGGCAGAACATGGCCCGCGGTGTTGAGATGACGATAGAGCGGTTGATCACCGGCCGCGGCGGCGGCATGGGCGGCGGCCAGCGATGTTCCGAGCATCGCATTCGCGCCCAGCCGAGATTTGTTTTCCGTGCCGTCCAGTTGAATCAGAGTGGCGTCGAGCGCGGCCTGATCCGACACGTCCGCACCACGCAGTTTCTCAGCGATCGGTCCGTTGACGTTGGCAACCGCCTTAAGCACGCCCTTGCCGGCGTAGCGCTTGGGATCGCCGTCGCGTAATTCCAATGCCTCGTAAACTCCGGTCGAGGCCCCCGAGGGGACGGCGGCGCGGCCGCGAATGCCGCCGCTCAGGATCGCGTCGACCTCGATCGTCGGGTTGCCTCGCGAGTCAATTATCTCGCGAGCCCTGATATCGATTATGGTGGTTGAACTTGAAGCCATTGTTCCGTCATGCTCCGCATTCAGAAAAGCAGGATGATCGGTGAAAGAAAAGCAGGGCAGAGTACTACTCCAATCCAACGAGCCTAACAGCGTCCTGTTCGTGTATGGAAGCCTGCTT
>JASHZA010000353.1 GCA_030042765.1 Candidatus Binataceae bacterium
GTCGGTGCTGGGACCGGAACTGGCCAACGAGTTTGGCTGGATGACGGCCGAATTCGGGCGCCAGCCATGGCTCGTGTACGGCCTATTGAGGACCAGCCAGGGGGTGTCACAAGCGGTTCATCGCGGCGATGTATGGGCGTCTTTGGGCATGTTCGTGATCGTCTACACTTTGCTGCTCGCGCTTTTCATCTATCTGCTCAACCAGAGGATCCGGCAGGGTCCGCCGGGGGAAGCGGAGATCTGCGGACCTCGCTGAATGTATCCATGATCGATCTGAATACGCTTTGGTTTCTGCTGGTGGGTGGTTTGTTCGCGGGTTACGCGCTGCTCGATGGATTCGACCTCGGCGTCGGCGCCCTCCATCTGCTGGTGCATGATGACGGCGAGCGCCGAATCATGCTGAGCGCGATCGGTCCAGTGTGGGACGGGAATGAAGTCTGGCTTGTGGTTGGCGGTGGCGCTCTGTTTGCGGCGTTCCCTCGCGTTTATGCGACGGTTTTTTCAGGGTTCTACCTTGCGATAATGTTCATCCTCTTCGCCCTGATATTCCGCGGAATCGCGATCGAATTCCGCGACCTGCAGGAGAGCCGATGGTGGCGCCAGCTATGGGATATCAGCTTTGCGCTGGGCAGTATCGGGGCCGGCTTCCTGATGGGAGTCGCGTTGGGAAATGTTATCGACGGGATTCCGATCAATTCGGCAGGTGATTACTCGGGCGATTTTCTCGATCTGCTAAGGCCATATCCCCTTTTAATCGGGAGCACTACGGTAGCGCTGTTCATGATGCATGCGGCGATCTATCTGGCGCTGCGCACGGAGGAGCGGCTACAAAGCAAGATCCGAAAATGGATCCCGTGGACGATCGGCGTTTTTGTCCTATTTTACCTGGCGACCACTGTAGCGACGCTCTATTCCGCGCCAGCGATGGTGGAACACGTGCGCGAACGCCCGTGGTTTATCCTTGCGCCCCTGGCGACTGTGCTGGCGATCGTTAACGTTCCGCGTGAGATTCGGCATGGGCGGGAATGGCGTGCATTTTTGTCCTCCTGCGTTACGGTGGTCGGGTTACTCTCTTTGGTGGGGATTGGGATGTATCCCGACCTCGTCACCGCTACGGACCCGGCGTATCGTCTCACAATATACAATTCGGCATCGACCCCAGAGACACTGCGCCGGATGGCAATGATGGCGGCGATCGGCGGCCCGCTGGTTCTGCTCTATACCGCGAGCATCTACCGTATCTTCAGCGGCAAGGTGAAGATCGACGAGAGTAGCTACTGAATGTCGATTAACCGTCTCGGCCGCGGCGCAAGCCCGGAAGCCGGCCCGGCAAGGCTGATGATCGCCGCGTTTATTTCGACTTGGAAATGCTGAGCTTTTACTGGAAGCAGGTAAAGGGCGGGAAGCCAGATGCGTCCCGCCCTTCTCTTTCCAAATTCGAAGCTGCTCAGCGCTACTTGATCGCAAGTGCGTTGGGCGGCGAGCCGACGCCGCCCGGAATATTCAGTGGAGCTGAGGTGAAGAAAAATTCGTAGCGCCCGTCCCGCGCGCAATCCTCAGCCAATTCCTCCAGATTCCACATCTCGCCGATCGGCATTCCGAAATACGACAGCATGTGGAAATGAAGCAGGTCCTGTGCGGCTGTGAAGTCCGAGACACTCGGCGGAGGAATCGCTTCCAGTCCAGGCGAATCCGAAGCGACCGCCGCAATATGACTATCCCACAGCCATCGCGCAGTCCGCGACGAGCCCTCGATTCCCGGCGTCTTGGTGTTGGCCGCGAGTTCTTCCTTCTCCTCCGGCGTCATCGCGAGGTAGGCTTGGGTCCATCCGACTCGCACCAGCAAGACGTCGCCGGGCCAGACCTTCGTGCCCTGAGCGTCCAGCGTCGCGACCAGATCCTCGAATGGCACGACGTCGTTGGTCTTGAGATTGAGCGTCTTGCCCTCGCGCTCATAGTAACGCGCGATATCCGCCAGGATGCCGCGTCCGGCGATACCGCGCCGGGCGAGGTTGTCGATGCCAAGCTTGGTGCCGCCGTAGCCGGTAATCTCCCCGTCTGGGACGCCATTGTAGCCGCCATGCCTGGGATGCTTGACGTGACACAGCGCGTCCCATTGCGAAGACGCTTGCGGGTAAAAGTTGTCGAGATAGTCGTCGAGGATGTAGCCGTTGAACTGCTTGATATGGTGCGAATGCTTGCCGCGGGTAAAGATCGGCGGGTCAGGAATATTGATGGGCAGGTTCAGCGCGAAGACCTTTCCGCTGCGGACGAATCCGACCGCCTGTTTTACGCGGTCGGGCGTCAGCAGGTTGATTGTGCCGACCTGATCGTCGTCCCCAAAAACTCCCCACGCCGCGCCTGCGGGTGCCCCTGCTCGCGTTGGCAAGGCGTCGTACCCGGGAAGATTGGCAGCGCGAATCGCGTGTGGGGCCGCCGGTCGCGCAGCCGGCTTGGGCGCTGCCGATTTGGCCGCGGCACGCGGCGTGGGCTTCTTGGCAGCGGCAACCTTGGTCTTAGGTTTGGGCTTCGACACGGCCTTGGTTTTGGGTCTCGTTTGTGGACGGCTTGTGCGCTTGGTGGCTTTGGCCATCGGATTCCCCCACGAATGCTCAGGATTTTAGGGTGTACGACTGCTCCTTTTGTAGTTACGAACCGGGTCGAGCACAAGACTCGAAGCGATCCTGACAGGAGCAACTGAATCTTGTGCACAAGCTTGCCCAAATTGGCCATTTCACTCTTGTTGCAAAATCTAGTCGCTGATATTATCAGGGCGCTTCCTTGCTCCCGTGCGGGGGCTTGAAATCCAAAAGGAGGTACGCGCTTGAGGCGCTACGAGACGATTTTCATCTTGCGGCCCGATCTGGGCGAATCAGCACAAAAAGAGACGATTAAGCGGTTCGAGGGAATTGTTGCCTCGAGCGGCGGAGATTTGGTCGAGACCGACGAGTGGGGATTTCGCGAACTCGCCTATCGGATCGGTGGGGAGCGGCGAGGCTATTACGTAAGGCTCGACTACGGCGGCAGCG
>JASHZA010000354.1 GCA_030042765.1 Candidatus Binataceae bacterium
TCGAATCGCTTGCTCAGTACTCGCCCTGGTTTTATGGACCGGTCGCTACCGCCGTATGGGCACTCTTCAGCGCGATTGCATACCTGTTGATTTCTCGTGATAAACGGCCAAGGGCATCTCTCGAACCACGCGAAGGCTATCGCTGTCGCGACTTTGCGTCAGCCGTGTCAGCGGACCGTCATTCAATCTGCGCAAACCTCGAAGAGAAAACTCGCCTGGCTGCTGCCAGTGCCGGTTTTGCGCTGACCACCAGCGCATGGGTTGCAGCGTTGTCGTTCATGCCCGACGATTACCTTGATTGGCTGGGTGAAGCGCCGGCTTGGATCTACTGCCTTGTTTCTGTAACGCTGTGGACTGCGTTAAGCGGAGGGATGTACCTGGTCTTCCGCGATAAGGGAAAAACCCTGTGAGGTGAGTGACTGATGTCGATCAATACCGTGATGGGCAAATGTGAACCGCGTGACCTCGGATTCACGCTGATTCACGAACATCTCGCTGCCGGGATGCCCGGTTGGGAATTCGATAACAAGGGCTTCGACCGCAAGCGCGAGATGGCGAAACTGGTCGAACAGCTCAAAGAGATCAAAACCCTCGGGGTCTCGAGTTTCGTCGACCCGTGCCCGATGGAACTCGGCAGGGACCCGGAATACGCTGCCGAAGCCGCGGAAAAGTCCGGCCTCAAGGTGATCATCGCGACCGGCGTCTACAACGAGGCGCTCGGCTTCCCGCAGCACTTCCGTATGCTCGGCCCCGACGATATTGCCGAGGTCTATGTGAGCGAGCTTACCGAGGGTATTGGCAAGACCGGGATCAAGGCCGGGATTATCAAGACGGCGACCGGCGGCGTCCCCGGATGGACCAACGATACCGAAATCACCAAGCTCGAGAAGAAGGCGTTGGCGGCGGCGGCGCGGGCCCACAAAGCCACCGGCGCTCCCATCCTGTGCCACAATAACGAGTTGGCGCCTTTCGGGCGGGAAACCCTCGACATTTTCGAGGAAGAGGGTGTCGATTTTAATCGCGTCCTGATCGGCCACGCCTGCGGCGTCGGCAATATGCGCTATTACTTCGATATCCTCGAACGCGGCGCATGGCTCGGCTTCGACCGCTTCGGCATCGCGCCGATCGCGTCCGACAAGATGCGTCTCGCCTCGCTATTCGGCCTGCTGGCGGTCGGCTACGACCGGATCATGCTGTCGCATGACGCGGTCGCCTGCTGGCTCGGGAGGAAAACCAAAGCCGCAGAGGAAATGATCAAGGCTTCGCCCGACTGGAACTATTCGCACATCTGCAAGAATATCATTCCAGCGTTGCGCAAGGGCGGCGTGAGCGAACAGACTATCCGCACGCTCACGGTTGACAATCCGCGCAATTACTTTGGCGGCTGAGGGCGGTGATCGCTTAATCCGGTCGGTAACGATTGAATGCTGCCTCCCCTCTTCCCGGGCCGGGCGTAACCCCGGCCTTGGGATCGTAGCATTATGAGGCAAAGTAGGATTTGGTGGCAGGGTGAAATCCTTCACCACGGAAATAAAGCGAAACCCCCATCCCGGCGCCGGGCGGCGCCCCTGTAACGGAGGAAAAGCCATGTCGATACGTCTTCGGCAAATCTGCCTGGTCGCCGAAAAACTCGCCCCCGTGGTCGAGGACCTGAAGTCCGTGCTCGGACTCGAGGTCTGCTTCAAGGATCCGGAAGTGGGCGTCTTCGGGCTCGAGAACTCGCTCTTTCCGGTCGGGAACAACTTTATCGAGGTAGTTGCTCCGATCAAGGAGAACACCGCGGCCGGCCGCTACCTCAAGCGCCGCAACGGCGACGGCGGCTACATGGTGATCTGTCAATGCGACAGCCACGAGACGCAACTGGCGCGCAAGGCGAAAGCCGCGGCGCTCAATGTTCGCGTCGTTCTCGATCACGAGAACAAGGCGTTTCACGTGATGCAGCTTCATCCGGCGGATACGGGCGGCGCCTTCTTCGAAATCGATTGGGACGCCAAGGGCGAACCTGAAGGCAATTGGATGCCTGCGGGCGGCAGTGGATGGACCGGCGCTCGCCGCAACGACGTGGTCGCTCGCTACACCGCCGTGGAGCTGCAAGCTGCTGATCCGCGCGGACTGGCTGAGCGCTGGAGCAGCATCGCCGGGATTCCGCTGCGCAAGGACTCCCGCGGCCGCCTCGAGATGCCGTTGGACAATGCGGCCGTGCGTTTCGTGGAAGTGACCGACGGTCGCGGCGAAGGCCTCGGCGGCATCGATATCGTGGCCGCCGACCGCAAGCGATTGCTCGACGCGGCGGATTCTCGTGGCCGACGCACCGGCGACGATCAGGTGACGATCTGCGGCACGCGCTTTTATCTGGTGCAACCGTGAAGGCGCTGGTGATTGGCGGAACGGGGCCGAGCGGGCCGTTCCTCGTGAACGGCCTGCTTGAGCGCGGATACGAGGTCGCAATCTTTCATCGCGGCACGCACGAAATTCCGGAGATTCCCGACGGAATTGAGCACATCCACGGCGACCCGCACTTCCGCGAAACAATCGAGCAGGCATTGGGGGGGCGCACCTTCGACCTCGTGATCGCCACTTACGGGCGCATTCGTTTCATCGCAGAGGCGCTGGAAGGCAAAGCCGGGCACTTTATCGGAATCGGCGGTGTTCCGAGCTATCGCGGCTATTTCAATCCGTCGATCAATTTTCCGCCGGGGCTCCCGACGCCAACACCAGAGAACGCCCCGCTCGTCGCCAGCGAGGAAGAGCATCGTTTCTCTTATCTCATCCGCTCGACCGAAGATGCGGTCCTGCGCGCCCATTCGCGCGGCACGGTCTTCCGTTATCCATACGTTTACGGTCCCTATCAGTTGGTGCCGCGCGAATGGTCGATTATTCGTCGGATCCTGGACCGGCGTCCGCTCATCCTCCTGCCCGCCAGCGGCATGACGTTGATGACGCACGGCTATGCCGGCAATCTCGCTCACGCGGTACTGCTGGCCGTAGACAAACCCCGTGCGGCTGCAGGACAGATCTACAACTGCGGCGACGAACAGCAATTCACGCTGCGTCAGGTCGTCGAGATAATCTCACGCGAACTGAATCACGACTGGGAAATTCTTGGGCTTCCTGACGGCGCCGGCACTCCCGCCGGCGGGCTCACAATCCAGGGTACTTCGCACCACCGCCTGATGGACCTATCCAAGATCAAAGCCGATCTTGGATATCACGACCCGGAACCGCCGGCCCAAGCGATCGCTCGCTCGGCGCGATGGTATGTTGAGAATCAGCCGGAACCAGGCGGCGAAATCGAACAGCGGCTGCAGGACAAATTCGATTACGCGACCGAGGATAGGATCGCATCTATCCTGCGCGAAAGCATGCAGCGGATGGCGTCGCTGCAATCGGGCAAACTCGAGCCGATGCCTCATCCATATGCCCATCCCAAGGAGCCGAACCTGCAGCGCGACCATCGCGGACGCTAACCGGCAACGGCCGCAAATGGAACATCTCGAGACTGCAACCAGCGCTTCCGCTGGTTTTGCCTGCGACGGGTCACGCGCGTAGTTTCAGCTTCATGGACACAACGGCGATTCAGACTTACGTCAATGGACTGTGGGACAAATCGATCCTGCCTGAACTCGTGGAATACGTCCGCATTCCGAACAAGTCGCCTGCATTCGACACGGAATGGCAGACGCACGGCCTTATCGATCGGGTAGTAGAGCGGTTTGAGCGATGGGCCCGAAGTCAGGCGCTCAGAGGCGCGCGCATCGAGGTTGTAAGGCTCGAACGCCGCACACCGGTGCTCATCATCGATATCCCAGGCGACTCGACAGACTGCGTGCTGCTGTATGGCCATCTCGACAAACAACCTGAGATGAGCGGATGGCGTGCGGGGTTGGACGCCTGGAAACCCGTGATCGAAGATGATCGCTTATATGGACGCGGGGCCGCTGACGATGGCTATGCGATGTTCGCATGCCTTGCGGCGATCGGCGCGTTGCACGCGCACGGGGTTCCGCACGCGCGATGCGTAGTTTTGATCGAAGCCTGCGAGGAGAGCGGCAGCTTCGACCTGCCCCACTATATTGAGCATCTGGGCGACCGCCTCGGCCGGCCGAGCCTTGTGATTGGCCTCGATTCCGGATGCGGCAACTACGATCAGCTCTGGTGTACTACCTCTCTGCGCGGTCTCGTGGGCGGCACGCTCAAGGTCGAGGTACTGACCGAAGGGATTCATTCGGGCGCCAGTGGGATGGTGGCCGACAGTTTCCGTATCGCCCGTCAACTGCTGAGCCGGATCGAAGACGAAGCAACGGGGCGAATACTTCCGGAGGAATTCTATGGTCCGATTCCGGAGTCGCGCGTGAAGCAGGCAGCGGTTGCCGCCAACGCGCTCGGCGACTCGATTATCAAGGAATTCCCGTTTGCCGGAAGCACCGGTACAACCACCAGCGACCTGACCGAATTGATCCTGAGCCGCGACTGGCGTCCTGCGCTGTCAATTATTGGTGCTGAAGGTTTGCCACCCCCGGGTAGCGCCGGCAACGTCTTGCGCCCGATGACCGTGCTCAAGCTATCGCTGCGCCTGCCGCCGACGTGCGATCCGAAGGTGGTTACGCAAAAGCTGCAAAACCTGCTGGAAGCGGACCCGCCGTACGGGGCAAAGATCAGCTTCAAGCCGGATTGGGGCGCTGCCGGATGGAACTCCCCTGATCTCGCGCCCTGGCTCGCGCAGTCGCTTGAACAGGCTTCGCGAACCTTCTTCGGCAAACCCCCGGCCTTTATGGGCCTGGGAGGTACGATTCCCTTCATGAGCATGCTGGGCGCGCGGTTTCCGCAAGCCCAATTCCTGATTACGGGCGTCCTGGGACCCCATTCGAACGCCCACGGTCCCAACGAATTTCTCCACGTGCCCACAGGAAAGAAACTCACTGCCTGCGTGGCCCAGGTGATTGCCGACCACTTCAAAAACGGGAAGGAGTAAAGTTCGGCTATAGCAAAATCTTCAGCTTTTTCGTATAAGCAAAGCTACAGGTGATAGAATTTTTTCTGTCCGTGCTGGCGAGAAATAGGCCGCG
This sequence comes from Candidatus Binataceae bacterium, assembly GCA_030042765.1. Lineage (GTDB taxonomy): Bacteria > Desulfobacterota > Binatia > Binatales > Binataceae > JASHZA01. Next base: position 5,067 of record JASHZA010000354.1, read on the forward strand.
ATATCGTTTTGGCCTGAG
>JASHZA010000355.1 GCA_030042765.1 Candidatus Binataceae bacterium
TTGTACAGATTGAAGAAGTTTTCGCCCTGACGCACGATTCGGCCTTTCTCGAACTGCCGCCGGCCTACCGCGGCCTCGGCATCGCACCTTCCGTCACGCTACCACTAATGTTACTCCATACGGCAATCTGAAGCTTGGCCGCCAAGCAAACGAAGCATCGGCTCGGATATCTTCCGCAGCCAGCCGCATACGAGATACCTTGCATCAAATGGGAGGTTCGGATGGAGCAGCAATTGCGGCCGATCGGACCCAATCATGTAATAAGCAGCCCTCCGACCATTGCCGGGGATGCGCCCAGAGCTTGAGCGAAGGCGTGTGCTAGTCGGTCACCGCCCCCACGCTGCTGCTTGAAACCTGAGAGGCGTACTTCGCGAGCACCCCTCGAGTGTACCGCGGCTTGGGCGGCGTCCACGCAGCACGGCGGCGCGCGATTTCGTCCTCGGGCAGATTGAGCTGGACAATCCGCTTGTCGGCGTCGATGGTGATTGAATCGCCTTCATGAACCAGCGCGATGAGTCCGCCCACCTGCGCCTCGGGCGCAATGTGGCCAACCACGAGTCCGTAGGTGCCGCCCGAGAAGCGGCCGTCGGTGATAAGACCGACTGAATCGCCGAGTCCAGCCCCGATTATCGCCGAGGTCGGTGAGAGCATCTCGCGCATCCCGGGACCGCCCTTCGGTCCCTCGTATCGGATCACGAGGATATCGCCCTTCTTGATCTTGCCTGCCAGGATCGCGTCAAGCGAGTCCTCCTCGCGCTCAAATACACGCGCGGGACCGGTGATCTCGTGCTGCACGATACCGGTGATTTTGGCCACGCAGCCTTCGGGCGAGAGGTTGCCCCTGAGGATCGCCAAATGGCCCTGCGGATACGTCGGCGAGTCCCATTGGCGGATGACGTCCTGGTCTGTGCGCGGCGCGTCAGGGACTTCGCGCAGCGTTTCCGCAATGGTCCGGCCGGTGATGGTGCGCGCGTCGCCGTGCAGCAGTCCATGGTTCAACAGCATTTTCATCACCTGTGGAATGCCACCCGCGCGATGCAAGTCGGTCGCAACGTAGCGCCCGGACGGCTTGAGGTCGCACAGTACGGGCACCCGCTGGCGAATGGCCTCGAAGTCGTCGATCATCAGCGGAACCTCGGCGGCGTGCGCTATGGCGAGCAGATGGAGCACGGCGTTGGTCGAGCCGCCAACTGCCATAACCACCGCAATCGCATTCTCGAACGCCTTCCGCGTCATGATCTGACGCGGCAGGATTTGGTGATGAATCGCATTGACCACCGCCTCCGCGGATTTGGCCGCGCTGTCGGCTTTCTCTGCATCCACGGACGCCATCGTCGAAGAATACGGCAAGCTCATCCCCATCGCCTCGATGGCCGACGACATCGTGTTGGCGGTGTACATGCCGCCGCACGAGCCGGCTCCGGGGCACGCGCGGCGCTCGACTTCGAGTAACTCCTTCTCATCGATTTTGTGTGCGCTGAACTGGCCCACCGCCTCGAACGCGCTCACGATCGTGAGGTCGCGGCCTGCGTAATGGCCCGGCTTGATGGTCCCCCCGTAGACGAAGATCGACGGGATATTCATCCGTGCGATCGCGATCATCGCGCCGGGCATATTTTTGTCGCAACCGCCGATCACGACTGCGCCATCCATAGATTCGGCGTTGCAAGCGGTTTCGATTGAATCGGCGATAACCTCGCGCGAGACCAGCGAGTACTTCATCCCCTCGGTACCCATCGAGATGCCGTCGCTGACAGTGATGGTTCCGAAGGTCTGGGGCATCGCGCCGGCCGACTTAACGGCGGCTTCTGCGCGTTGTGCGAGAACGTCCAGGCCCAGATTGCACGGCGTAATCGTGCTGAACCCGTTAGCTATGCCTACGATCGGTTTTTCGAAATCGCGGTCAGTGAAGCCGACTGCACGGAGCATCGCGCGGTTGGGCGAGCGTTGGACGCCCTGGGTTACGATTCTGCTTCGCAGATTTTCAGCCATCGGCCGTCTCCATTGGGCGTAGCGCCCTCGAGAAAAACGCACGCCACTCGAAGGACTTAAAGGCGTGCCGGAATTGCACCACAAGCTCGCGCTGGCGATCAAGCGCTCCACATTACACGGCGCGGTCGTGACCATTCTGGTGAGTCGCGCCTGCATCGCCATCGCACGAAGCGAGTTTGCGCTCTTGAGTCCGCCCTATCGCCATCTATCGCGGACCTGGAACAAGTGGCGCGCGAGGTCAACCCTTCAATCCGTTCCTCGCACGACTTCAGAACTCTCCGCTACGTTCGAGATGAACACCCAAAAATTAAGACGAGAGAAGCAACGTCATAAATCTACGAGACAATCTGGCTCTCGTGGTTTGCAAAGAGTCTTTGCCAAGGATATTTTCCTACAGTCGTTTAAAAACTCTGGGAGTTAACCATGAACCGCAAGCCGTCAGTCCTCTCTCTCGGCACTTCTCTTCTCCTCGCTGCGGTGTCCACTGTCGTAGCTCATAAGGCTCTTCTAGCGCAGACTTCGCCAGGCTCATCGCCGGCGTCTGCTCTGGCAAGCGTCCTCACCTACCATAACGACAATCTCCGAACTGGCCAGAATCTGTCGGAGACTATCCTGACACTCGCCAACGTCAACAGCAGCGCTTTCGGCAAGCTCGTTTCATATCAGGTCGACGGTCTGACCTATGCGCAGCCACTCTACGTACCCTCCGTTAATATCCCCGGCAAGGGTGTCCACAACGTGGTCTACGTCGCAACCGAGCACGACAGCGTCTACGCCTTCGACGCCGATGGACTCTTTAGCGGTCCTCTTTGGCACCGCAGCTTCATAAACCCAAAGACCGGCCTGACCACCATTCCCGCCGCCGATACAGGCGGAGGGTTGGTCGGTCCCGAGATTGGAATAACTTCTACGCCCGTAATCAATGCCTCGACCGGAACGATCTACGTCGTTGCAGCGACTAAGAGCAGAGCCGGCGTATACGCGCAGCGGCTTCATGCACTAAGTATCAAGACGGGCGCTGAGAAGGTCGGAGCCAGGCTGATTACGGCCACGATGCGTGGCAGTGGCGACGGCTCGAGGGCTGGCGTCCTGATCTTCAGCCCGCTGCGCCAGCTTCAGCGGGCGGCGTTACTGCTCTCCGGCGGCCTCATCTACGTAGCCTTTGCATCGAACGAAGACGTTGACCCTTATCACGGATGGGTGTTCGCCTACAGGGCCGCAGGGCTTGCACGCGTCGCCGTATTCAACGACACACCCGATGGCTCTCAAGGCGGTATCTGGCAATCTGGCGACGGTCCCGCAGCGGACTATGAGGGGGACGTCTTCATCGCGTCAGGCAACGGCACTTTCGATGTTGACAGCAGCGGCCTCGATTATGGCGACAGTCTGATCGAGCTGGTGCGCTCGAGATCGACCCTGGTCGTCTCGGACTACTTCACGCCTAACAACGAAGCCGTGATGGAAGAGGATGATCTGGATTTCGGCTCCTCTGGACCGATCCTTCTGCCGGACCAGTCCTCTGGACCACCCCACCTCGCGATCGTCGGAGACAAATCAGGCACCCTTTATGTGACCGACCGGGATCATCTTGGAGGCTTCTCACCAGGGGGTGACCAGATCGTTCAAGAGCTGGCGAGCGAATTCTCTCAAGGCATCTTCTCCACACCCGCCTATTTCGACGGTCAAATCTACTTTGGACCAGTCGGCAACCCCTTGGTCTCCTTCGCCTTGAGCAGCGGCCAACTCCAGACATCCAGTATTTCTCTTTCGTCGCACACTTTTGGATACCCCGGAGCAGGTCTGTCTGTCTCTTCCAACGGTTCCGGCAACACCATCGTGTGGGCTATCGATTCGTCCGCGTACTCGGCTGATGGGCCCGCCGTGCTGTATGCCTTCGACGCCTCTAACCTGAACGAACTCTATGACAGTTCCCAGGCGGGTAGCCGCGACGTCGCCGGGCCCGCGGTGAAGTTCACGGTGCCGACCATCGCTAACGGCAAAGTCTACGTCGGTACCCAAAGCGAACTCGACGTTTACGGGCTGCTCTAAAGGATTTGGCCACACCTCGCTGTCCGGGAAGAGAAAACCTCTGGACGAGTCGCGTCCTTTGACATTGTTTCAAGTTCATGGGAGCATGCCGTATTATCCCACTGTAGGAGTCTCATGCCCGCCGATTCATCTTCGGACGGCGTAGCAGGAGTGGCGACTTCACGCCATTTCGTCGTCGGCGCGCGCAGCGCCGGCTCGGCGAATCCTGATGCGATGCATGAGATCATACGTGAATTGCGTTCGGGGGAGAGCTTGCTCTGGGCGGGACGCCCTTGCCAGGGATGGCGACTTCACAGCATCGACGCGATTCTTGTCCCATTCTCGGTGCTGTGGTCGATGGCTGCGCTGGCCGCCTTCGCTGCGGGTATCGAAGCGCTGATAGGCACGTTACGCGGGTTGCCCGAGCCGATAACTCCTGAAATCTTGAGGCGAACCGGTATTCTCTCCGAGGGTATTCTGGTCATACTGTTCCCCGCCTCTGCCTTCTATCTAACTTGCGGACGCTTTATGCTGAACGCGCGGCGGCGGGCGCGGACCTGGTATGGTCTGACCACCGAGCGGATCATCATCATCTCCGGACTCTTCGCAAGAACGGTGACCGAGGTTCCCCTACACGACCTGGGTCACATCACCTTCTCTCACCACGAGGACGGTAGCGGCACAATTTGCTTTGACTCGCTTACCTCGTGGCGGCCGAAACGGCTTCGAGTACCTGCCTCCCATTGTGAATTTGAGCGCGTGCCACAGGTTCGCAGGGTAGTGCGCCGGATCGCTTCGGCGCGACGAAAGATTTGAGGAGCGCAAAATAGCCAGGCGGCTAACGTAGCTGCTGAGCCGTAACCGGTCGGACTGGTTCGCCATCGCGTGCAGACTGTCCAACGTTGAGAGCTACCACATCCTGATCGGAAATTCCGCGTGTGATCTCGACGTTGATGCCGTCATCATAACCTAAGCTAACTCCCGCTAGCTTCAAACGATTGTCGCGGACAACAGGCACATAGGGCTTGCCGTCGCGAAACACCAGTGCGTCGTCAGGCACCATCGGCACTCCCACAGGCGTCCTGACGTCGAACGTGACGGTCGCATACATCCCCGGGAGCAAGGCCCCATCCTTGTTGGGCAGGTCCACTTCGACCAGCATGGTGCGTGTCGCGCTGGTGAGCGCCTCAGGATGGCGGGTGACGGCGCCGTTGAACACGCGCCCCGGATACTCGGTGACAGCGATAGAGGCCGGGTCACCATCGCGGATAAAGGGCGCAGTGCTCTGCGGGACGTCGGAGTAAATTCTGATCGGGGACAGCGTTGCCATCGCGATTACCGGCATCGCTGAAGTCGCCGGCGTCGTAGCTTGCGGAATGAGCGTGCCGGGATCGACATAGCGCGCCGTGACGACGCCATTGAATGGTGCGCGAATTTCCTCGTAAGCCTGGGTCGCAATAAGCTGGTACAGCGTGGCCTTAGCCTCGAGCATACTGGCGTGCGATTCGTCGGCGGTCTGCTGAGCAATTACTTCGCTGCCCAATAGCGCCTGGTTGCGTTTGTCGGTGAGCTGCGAGAGCTGGTAGGTGGCCCGTGCGTTGGTCACCTGATGGTCGAGCTCGGGCGAGTCCAAGGTCGCCAGCAGTTCGCCCCTTCGCACTCTGTCTCCCTTGTCCACCCTGATAGTCTTCAAATAACCAGGGATTTTGGCGTAGATCGGCGTCTCGATGAATCCGTGGACGGTTCCCGGCACTTCGACTGCCCGGGTGTTCGGCGAATGCAGCACCGGCGCCACCAGTACCCGTGGTCCCATCGCGATCGCCTGCTCGAGAGCACCGCTCTGGCGGCCCAGACGAAGATTGTGCGCCAGTACCAGCCCTGCCGTCAGGCCAAGAACGAGGAATATGCCCACCATCCATCCGGCAAAAAAGAAACCCCCGGGCGCTCGGGGCTGATAGTTTTTGGGATCATCCTCCATCTGCTTGAAAAACCTCTCGCTCAGGCGCCGGGCAATGTAATCGCCTCAATTTCCGCGTCGCGCTGATGCTTGCCTTTCACGTGGCGGCTGAAGATGGAATAGACGGCAGGGACCACGAACAACGTCATCAGGGTGGCGACCAGCAGGCCGCCGATCACGGCACGGCCGAGCGGGGCGTTCTGCTCACCGCCCTCGCCAAACGCCAACGCCATCGGCAGCATACCGAGGATCATCGCGAGCGCCGTCATCACCACCGGCCGCAAGCGCGTGCGCGCGGCCTCGATCGCGGCGGTGGTGGCGCTGTAACCTTGCTCGCGCAACTCGTTGGCGAAAATTATCACGAGGTTGCCGTTGGCCACTCCGACCCCGACCGCCATGATTGCGCCCATCAGCGACTCGACATTAACCGTCGTACCGGTCAATGACAGCATCCAAAGCACCCCTGCGAGCGCCCCTGGCACCGCCATCATGATAATCAGCGGCTCCATCCAGGACTGGAAGTTGGCAACCATCAGTAGATAGACCAGGATGATCGCGAGCACGATTCCAAGTTCCAGTGCGGAAAACGACTCGTCCATCGCCTGGCTCTGGCCGCGGATATTGATGCGCATCCCGGGCGGCAATTGACCGAGGCCATCGATAGCTTTCTGCACGGCTGCCGACGCACTGCCCAGATCGCGCCCGTTGACTCCCGTGTTCACATCGATCACGCGCTGGACGTTGTAATGATTGACCTCGGCCGGCTCAACTTCCTGTGTGATGGTGGCCAGGTTGGAAAGCAATTGCGGCGATATTGCCGTTCCGTCCGCGCCAGATGGAGTAAGCGGTGTGCTGCCAAGCGCCTGCACCGTGCTGAGCATGTGCTGCGGGACCTGTTCGAGCACGCTGTAATTGACGCCGTTTTTGGGATCCAGAAAATAGCTTGGAAGCAGCAACTGGTTGGTGGACAGTGCGGTCAGCAGTGAAGACGCAATCGATCGCTGATTCACTCCCAGTTGAAGCGCCTTGAGCCGATCGACGTTGACCCGAAACGCCGGGTAGTCGAGGATTTGCGCGATGCGCACGTCGACCAGGCCCGGAATCCCATGCATCGCGGCCTGTAGACGCCGGGCGACGTCGTAGTCGGCATTAAGGTTCATGCCGGAAATCTGCGCGTCGATCGGAGCAGACAGTCCGAAATTCAGCACCTGGCTGACGATATCGGCGGCCTGGAAGTAGACTTGCACTTCGGGAAACTTCTCGGCGATCATCCGCCGGATCGCTTGCTGATATGCCGCCGTCGGATGATGTTTCGGTTTAAGCGCAATCAACACGTCAGCGTCCTGCGGCCCCACGCTGTCGGTCTGGTAGAAGGCCAGCACATAAGCGAAGGTCGGCAGTCCGATGTTGTCGCTGATCTGGTCCAGTTCGCCGGACGGGATAAGCCCGCGCACGTTGCGCTCGATATTGTCGACGATTCGCTCGGTCTCTTCGACCCGCGTCCCCGACGGCGCCCTCACATGCATCTTCATCATGCCGGCATCCACGGTGGGGAAGAAATCCTCGCCGACAACCGGCAACAGGAATAGCGACGAGCCGACAAGAACCGCGACACAGGCTAGCGAAAAAGTGCGCCGGGCGATGAATTTGCCGAGCAGTTCGCGGTAACCATCTTTGAAGCGCTCGAAGCCGCGGTCGAAACCCTGCGCGAAGTGCGCCCATCGCCCGTTGCCGGCGTGTTCGGTGTGTTCCTCCGGCATCAGATAACGCGCCATCGCCGGCACCAGCGTGCGCGACAGCAGGTAAGACGTCAGCATCGAGTACACCACCGCCAGCGCCAGCGGTGTGAACAGGAAGCGAGCGACACCGTAGAGCAGCACCACCGGAAAGAATACGATGCAGATCGCGAGCGTACCGATGAATGCCGGCGCCGCGATCTCCGCCGATCCATCGAGGATCGCCAGCAACAGCGGCTTGTGCATCGCGTGATGGCGATGGATGTTCTCGATCGCCACCGTGGCGTCATCCACCAGCATTCCCACTGCCAGCGCGAGTCCGCCCAGAGTCATTATGTTGATCGACTGGCCCGAAAGCTTGAGTCCGATTACCGCGGTCAGGATCGAAAGCGGAATCGAAAGGATAACGATCAGCATGCTGCGTGCCGATCCCAGGAAAACCAGCACCATCACGGCAACCAACCCCGCGGCAATCACGGCTTCGCGCACGACGCCCCAAAGGGCACCGCGAACGAAAACCGACTGATCGAAGGCGAGCTTGAGCTTCATCCCCTTCGGCGCGGTTTCTTCGATCAGCGGAATCATTCCACGGACCTGGTCAATGACGCTCAGTGTCGAGGCCGCCGCGTGTTTGAAGACCGGAATATAAGTCGCGCGCTTCCCGTCCACACGCACGATATTGGTCTGCACCGTATGGGTGTCGGTGGTCGGCGCTACTTCGCCCAGAAAAATCGGTGAGCCGTTGACCACTTTGACCGGCAGTTGGTCGAACTTGGCAACCTGATTGGGACTTCCGTTCATTTCGACCCGATATTCGCGATTGCCAATTTTTACCGAGCCCGCCGGGATTATGACGTTGGTGGCGTTGAGTGCGTTGCTTACGTCCTCGGCCGAAAGCCCGTTCGCATACATCTGCGTCGGGTTCAGGTTGACCATCACCGCCCGGTTCCGGCCTCCGAAGGGCGACGGCACCGAAAGACCCTCGATGCTGTACAGCCTTACGCGGATGAAGTTGAGCCCGTAATCAAACAGCTCCTGCTCCGAAAGCGTCTCGCTCGAAACGTTGAGTTGCGCCACCGGCACATTGGCGGCGTTGTAATCGACGATGTTGGGGGTGGTGATGCCCGGCGGGAAGATCGCCAGCAACGATTGTTGCTGCGCTGCCAGTTGAGCGATGCCGCTCGCGACCGTGGTCCCCGGATGGAAATAAACCTTGATGATCCCGCCTCCGGCGATCGACTCCGACTCCATGTGCTCGATGTCATTGACAACGCTGGCCGACGCGCGTTCGCAGATAATCACCACTCGGCGTTCCATCTCGATCGCCGACAGTCCGGGGTAGTTCCAGACCATAATCACCACCGGCAGGTCGATCGCGGGGAAGATATCGGCATTCATTCGCGTGAACGCGAGCGCTCCCAGCACCAGCATCAGGAGCGTCATCACCGCGACGGAGAGCGGACGGCGCAGCGCAAAAGCAACTATCCACATAAGCCAAGATTACTGCGGCGCATCTCTATGAGTGACGCTTGAGGGCGAGACCAAACTCTCGACATACCGCATCAGCCGGCAGTTCCTTCCATTCGCAG
>JASHZA010000356.1 GCA_030042765.1 Candidatus Binataceae bacterium
CGCTGCCGCTGGTGTTCATCCAGTCTCTCGTGTTGAAGCGTCTGGGCTCGGTGCAAGGAGCTGCGGGTGTCTTCGCCACCATCGGCGCTGCGATCGGTCCTGTCGTCGCGGGCCGCATCTTCGACGTGAGCGGCGGCTACGCGATCGCCTTTGTTGTATTCGCGGCTATGTGGCTCGGAGCAGCGCTTGCGATCTACGCGTGTATTCCGCTCGAGCAAGAGATCGCGCGACTGCATCTTCGGACAACGTGATCACGCAAGCAGACATGATGGCTATATGGAGCTTGATGCGTGATGAGCGCTTCAATTGAAGACGGAGTCGGCTCGTTTAGGCCCAGTGTGGACGACGACGTGCCATACATCCCTGTCTATTCCTCGTGCGGCAGCCACGCGGGAATGATAGCGATGGCTTCGACCGTTCTGACGACCCCAGCTATGCTCGCGTCAAAATAGCACTTGCTGTGCGCGCCGGGCGAGGCCACGGGAAATAGGCAACTGCGTTACTTCCTTAAGACCCGCCTCGCGCAGACCCACTTGTACGCCTCACTGTCGGTCGAGCCTTTCTATCCCGTTGAGATCCATCGACCACGGTAGGGCAGAGCGGCACCAGATCTGCCTCCTCGGGCGCAACTGGGCGCGCTGCTTGATCGCACCAACGCGGAGGGAATAGCTCGGCGGGTCGTTGATGGCCGCTGCATAAATCGGCGTGCCGCAATCCGGACAAAAGGCATGCGCCCGCTTCGTGCCGCTGTCGGCGGTTTTGACGTAAATTTTGGGCTCACCTCTGAGTAACCTGAAGCTTTCGGAACGTGCCGGGATGTTAGCGCGGTAGGCTGAACCGGTAAGTGTCTGGCAATCGGTGCAGTGGCAAATGCCAACCGTATTGGGGTCGACCTCTGCGTGATAAGCGATTTTGCCGCAATGGCAACTGCCCTCGATTTTCATGGGCTCCTCCTTCCAAACGACGGTGCGAGAATCGCATGCGTGTCAATAGTTAAGGGCGACTCCCGCAAGACCTCGGCCAGCGAGGCTACTGACCCCGCGAAGCCCAAGCTCGCTACGCGCAGAAAATCTGATGCGCAGCGAGCTTTTCAGTTTAGGGGTCAAGACAAACGCGTAATAGCCCTTCAGTTGTCGCGAGGAGTTGCCGTCTGCATCTCTGTGAAAATTGGCGGGAGAGCGAACGCATAAGTCACGCTGTGGTTTTTTGGACGATCATGTTTCAATGCTCCAATACTGTTTTGTCTTCCGAGGCCTCTCTGAATCATTCACGCACGGAGGCTAAAGTCTCGACTTTGGCGGTTTCATCTTCGCCAACATAAACACCAGTGCCGATCTTGCTTGCCGACTTCGATCCCAAAATATGTTGCTGACCGTTAAGAAAGCGCCGACACCAAACGTTGTCCTCGTCAGATGCCGACGCTTCACGGTCGGAGGACTGTAAGGCGGGTTCTAAGTGCTAACTGGATCAGCTCCGCGTTGACGTGGTTGCCGTTCCCATGAGGGCCGAGGCAATCGCAGCGCCCTTCGGGCTTCCCCATCCTGTGCACGCGTCCCAACCAGGCGCGGCCGCGAAATCGCCGTTGTTCCCTTTGGTGATGTCGTTGAAGGCAGATGGATTCTTGTACAGCCCCGGATTGACAAAGCCGACCGGGCTACCCGCCTTCTGGTTGATTCTCGCGATCAGCCCCGCCCACAGCGGCGCGACGGCGCTGGTTCCACCGATAACGGTATCGGAGCCATCGACCCGGACGTCGTAGCCAGTGTTCTCATCCGCATCCCCGGCTACGTCAGGTACGCCGCGCTTTGCGAGCGCCTTCGCTCCACCCGCCGTCAATGCCGCGCTGAGTCCTTCCTGATACGGAGGCAACGAGAAGAAAGTGCTGATACCACCGCCGCCCGCACCGCCATTCGCGCCATCGTTCCAGACGCTCTCACTCGTGATGCTGTTACCGGAAGCTTGCACGCTGGTGCCGCCGCAGGCCAGCACGTAGGAACTGGACGCCGGGAAATCGACATTATCCGATCCGGTTACGCCGTCGCTTGACCCGTTGTCTCCCGCTGCGACGCACACAGTAATGCCCATCGCAGCCGCCGCCTGGAAAGCTTGGTCGAAGGCGGTCATCGCCTGCGACGTCCACGAAGACTCAGGACCGCCCCAGCTAATCGAGACTACCGATGGCTTGTTCGTCGTGTCGTGAATTGCGGTCGTAACCGCATCGAGAAATCCCTGATCCGTGTTGGGTGCAAAATAGACTGCGATGTGCGCGGCTGGGGCGATCGCACCCGCTACTTCGATATCCAGCATTACTTCGCCATCGGGGCCGTTTGGATCGCCGGTCGGCTGATTCCGTCCGTGGTCGACCGATACGGCCGAAACCTTCGGTAGCGGAACATTGATTTCGGCGAAATACTTCTGCAGATCCGCGGGCCGATAGCCGCCGCCGAGCTCGATTATTCCGATACATTCTCCCTGACCTGTGCCGGCCGGGAACCCATAGAGCGATGCCAGCTGAAGCGGGGTGAAGGAGCTCGAAGCTGCATGCCAATGGACATTGCCCTTCGGGCTTCGCGCGCGGAAATGAGGCTTGGCCTGCGGGCGATTGTCCAGACCGAACACGCCCTCAACTACAGGGGACAGTTCGTCTGGTAGGCGAATCGGTCCTTTGCGTCCGCGATAGGAGCCGCCCTCGTGTTCGAAGCGCTCGAGGTCGATCTCGAAGGCGCGGTTGAACTGAGCAACTGTGCCTGAGAGCACGACGCTGCGCCTTGCCAAGTCCTCTTGCACGACCGCTAAGCCATGCGCCTTGGCAAATTTTTTGACCTCCTCTACATCACTGGCATCGGCCCCGAATTGCTGCGCGAATTCCTCACGCTTTATGTGTGCCGGTCGACCACCAGATCGATGGAGATCCGTCAGCCGGACGCGCAGCGCATCCTCGCCGCGCCGCCTCAACAGCACGGTAACCTCGAGCCGCTCGGCCGGATCAGCTTTCCCCAGCGATCGCGCACCCTTGAGCGGTTCCCGCTCGCTACCCTTCAGGATATGTCTTGCCATCGCTCTACCCTCCCTTTGATTGCTGCATGGAAAATCGTATTCAAATGCGGCGCGCCGCAATAGCCATGCCG
>JASHZA010000357.1 GCA_030042765.1 Candidatus Binataceae bacterium
ATCAGGCCGGCGATGCTGCCACCGATGACAATCGCGTGTTGACCAAGACGAGCTGCCATAGCGCTTTCGCTTCCTCCCGAGGCCTTAATCGACAGACACACTAATTTTAACTATGGCAGGACGGACGATTCTTCGATAGCTGGCGAGAGAATCGGGTAAAACGGATATAATCGTTACGAACGGCGATGCGTTTTATCGACGAAGCCAGAGTCTACGTGCAGGCCGGCAAGGGGGGAGACGGCGCGATCGCATTCCTGCGCGAGAAATACCGGCCGTTCGGCGGTCCGGCGGGCGGGGACGGCGGACGCGGGGGCGACGTGATCCTCGAGGTCGACGAAGGGCTGTCAACCCTGCTCGATTTCAAGTACAAGCCGCGGCTGGTCGCGCGCGACGGCGAACCGGGGCGCGGCAAGCAGCAGTATGGGCATCAGGGGGGCGATCTGATCGTGCGGGTGCCGCCGGGGACGATGGCGTTCGACGAGGAAAGCGGGGAGCAGTTGGCGGACCTGGTGATGCCGGGGGAGCGCGCGATAATCGCGCACGGCGGGGCCGGCGGCCAGGGCAATATGCATTTCGCGTCGTCGACGCGGCGGGCGCCGCGGATCGCGACGCCGGGGACTCGGGGCGAGCAGCGGTCGGTGCGGCTCGAGTTGCGGCTGGTGGCGGAGGTGGGGCTGGTGGGGCTGCCGAACGCGGGGAAGTCGACGCTGCTGGCGGCGCTGACGGCGGCGCATCCGAAGATAGCGCCCTACCCTTTCACGACGATCACGCCGAATCTGGGGCGGGTGCAGATCTCGGATGAGGAGGGCTTCAACCTCGCCGATATTCCCGGGCTGATCGAGGGGGCGCATCTGGGGCACGGCCTGGGAATCCGGTTTCTGCGCCATCTGAAGCGCACGCGCGCGCTGATTTATGTGATCGACGTCGGCAGCGACCCGGAGCAGGATTTCGCTACGGTGCGGCGCGAACTGGAGGCGTTCGACCCCGGGATGGCGACGCGTCCGGCGCTGGTCGCGCTCAACAAGGCCGACCTCGTCACGGCGGAGGAGGCGGAGAAAGCGGCGGCCGCAATGCGCGCGCGTAGCGGGCTCGAGGTCTTCGTGATCTCCGCGCAGCGGCTCGCCGGGCTGGCCGCGCTGGTCGGAGGGATTGCGCGCCTGATCGCGACGATGGAAACTGCGCCTTCGAATGCCGCAGACAGACTACAAAGCGACGCTGATTGAGCCGGTGCGGCGGCTGGTGGTCAAGGTCGGCAGCGCGGTGCTGTCCGAAGCGGAGGGCCTGCGTGCGGACGTAATCGAAAATCTGGCGGGGCAGATCGATACGATCGTGCGCGGCGGGCGCGAGGTCGTGCTGGTGACGTCGGGCGCGATCGCGGCGGGACGGGCGCGGCTCGGGCGTCGCGGGGCGACGATCGCGGAGCGGCAGGCGGCAGCGGCGACCGGTCAGATCGAGCTGATGCGGCAGTGGGCGAAGGCGTTCGACGCGCGCGGCCGCACGGTCGGGCAATTGCTGCTGACACATCAGGACGTGGCGGAACGCAAACGGCGTCTGAACGCGATGCATACGATCCAGACGCTGATCGCGGCGGACGTGATCCCGGTTATCAACGAGAACGACACGGTCGCGGTCGAAGAGATCCGGATGGGCGACAATGACGTGCTGTCGTCGCTGGTAGCGGGGATGGTGCAGGCGGAGCTGTTGATTATTCTGAGCGACGTGGCGGGAGTGCTGACGGGCGATCCGCGCAAGCGTCCCGATGCGCGGCTGATCCCGTTGATTACGGATCCCGAAGCGGAGATGCGCGGACTGGTCGCGGAAAGCGCGGGACCGTTGGGAAGCGGCGGGATGGCGACCAAGCTCAAGGCGGCGCGCCAGGCTGCGCGCGCGGGGATCAGCGTGATTATCACGTCGGGGCGCAGCCGCGATGCGTTGGAGATGGCGCTTAATCCGGCGCGCGAAAACGGGACGTTGATCCTGCCGGCGCGCACGAGGCTCAAGAGCCGCAAGCATTGGATCGCTTTCGCTTTGCGTCCGGCGGGCGTGCTGGCGGTCGATCAAGGGGCGGCCGACGCCCTGCGATCAAAGGGGCGGAGCCTGCTGGCGTCGGGAATCCGGGAGGTGCGGGGCGACTTCACGAGCGGAGATTGCGTGAGCCTGCTGGACAGCGAGGGGGTCGAGTTCGGGCGCGGGCTGGTCAATTATCCGGCGGTGGATGTGCTAAAGGTCAAGGGCCGGCGATCGGAGGAGATTGCGCGGCTGCTAGGCTACAAGGTGGCCGACGAAATCGTCCATCGCGACAACTTTGTGCTGATCGAAGACCTGGCATGAATCTCGAGCGCGAAATTGTCGAGGGCCTGCACGGGGCGCGTACGGCTGCGCACAGCCTCGCGCTGGTTGCGACGGAGCGCAAGAACCAGGCGCTGAGCGCGCTGGCCGAAGCGCTGAGATCGGCAATCCCGGAGATTCTGGCGGCAAATCGCAAAGATCTCGAGGCCACGCGCGAAGGCGGGGCCGGTGGCGCGTTTCTCGATCGGATGACGCTCAATCCCGACCGAATAGCTGCGATGGCGCACAGCGTCGAAGAGGTGGTCGCGCTGCCCGATCCGGTGGGTGAGGTCATGGCGAAGTGGAGCCGACCCAACGGGCTCGACATTTCGCAGGTCCGGGTGCCACTTGGCGTGATCGCGATAATTTACGAATCGCGCCCCAACGTGACGGTCGACGCGGCCGCGCTCGGTTTCAAGTCTGGCAACGCGGTCGTGCTGCGAGGCGGTCGCGAGACGATGGCAACCAATGCTTTGCTGGCGCGGCTGGTAGCAGGCGCGATCGGCGGCGCGGGCCTCGATGCGAATTCGGTAATGTTCGTGCGCAATCCTGACCGCGAGGTGATTCAGATCCTGAAGCGCCATCCGGAAGTCGTCGACCTCATAATCCCGCGAGGCGGTAAGGCGTTGAAGGAAGCGCTCATAGGCTCCGCTGTACCGGTGCTGCCGCATTTCGACGGTATCTGTCATACGTACGTCGACCGGGCGGCTAACCTCAAGATGGCGGAGGAGATTTGCTTCAACGCGAAGTGCAGCCGCCCGTCGGTTTGCAACGCGATGGAGACAATGCTGGTGCATCGCGAGGTTGCCGGCCAGTTCCTGCCGGCGATAGCGGCGCGCCTGCGGCAGGCGGGCGTCGAATTACGGGGTGACGAAGGCGTGCGCACGCTGGTGCCGTCCGCAAAGCCGGCCGCACCCGAGGATTGGGATACCGAGTACCTCGACCTGATCCTGGCAATCAAGGTTGTCGATTCGCTCTCGGAAGCGATCGGGTTTATCGGGGACCACGGATCGGGGCTGGCCGACGCAATAGTTACCGAGGACGAGGGGGCGGCCGCCCGCTTTGAGCGCGAGGTCGATTCGGCTACGGTGTACGTGAATGCGTCGACGCGCTTTACCGATGGGTTCGAATTTGGCTTCGGAGCTGAAACCGGAATTTCGACCAACCGGCTGCACGCGAGGGGACCGATGGGCTTGCGCGAGCTGACGACCTACAAGTACGTAATTCGCGGAAACGGCCAGGTCCGCAACTGATCCAAACCCTGAACCTTTGGTTTAAATTTGTGCTCGCGTCGGCTGAATTCGCTGGTAGACTCGATTCTGGGGAATCCGCTGGAGCCGAGGACGAAACGGGAGAGCCACCTGTAATCGGGAGGACACGATGCGCATAGGTCTGTTCGGCGGGAGTTTCAACCCGATTCACTTCGGCCATCTGCGCGCGGCCGAAGAGGTGCGCGAGGCGCTCAATCTCGACCTCGTCTATTTCATCCCGGCCGCGGTGCCGCCGCACAAGCCCGAGGGCAAGCTGGCCGCCGCCGACCATCGGCTACAGATGGTGCGGGTGGCGACGAAGGGCAACCGCCATTTCATGGTCGCGGATATCGAAGTCCGGCGGGCTGGCCGTTCGTTTACGATAGACACAGTGCAGTATTTTCGCTCGACGATGCGCGGGCAGCCGGAAATGTTCCTGATGATGGGGGCCGACCAGTTCGCGGAGTTCGATACCTGGAAGGATTGCGAAGAACTGACCCGCTTGTGCCATATCGCGGTACACACGCGCGTGCAAACAGGCGACGGATCTCGGGAGCCTGATGCCGAAGCGGCGGTCTCTCAGGCTTCCCTTGCGATGGCAAACCGCTTTGGCTACGTTAGCCGCGATAAGCAGTATGTGAATACGAGCGACCATACACTTGATTTCATCGCGACGACGTACTTCCCGAT
>JASHZA010000358.1 GCA_030042765.1 Candidatus Binataceae bacterium
GTGCGGTGGGGACGGAGTCGGCGTCCTGCCAGAAGGCGGCAACCTGAAGGAAGGTGGGTGGCACCGGAATGCCGTTACACTCTTTCTTTGCGAGCGCGGGGTCGAAGTAGACCGGGTTGGGGTCCCGGATAGCGCGGGCGAACTCGCGCACCTTGCTCCACTCGATCGGCATCGTGAACGGTTTGCCGGTTTTGCCAACCAGGCCTTTGTCGATTGCCATGATGGGTATCCCTCGTTTTTTTGGGACCTTGGTCCCGTTCCAGGCTCGTTCCTCGTCTTTACCCTCAACGCAGCTCCATCAGGCTTCGCCTGGCGAAGCCCAGCGGGCGAGCCTGCGCGCCGCGTTAGCAATAAAGACTCCCCCTGCTCGTTTTTAATCTCAACCAAGCTCGCAGACTCGCTTCGCGCGGCAAGCGCTCCGCTAGCGTATGTAATATCCCGATACGCGCCATTGTCCATATTTGTCCGCCATCGGAGTGACGGTCTCGACGGCCGATTTCTTGTGGGAAAAGGAGGTATCGTATTGGAGGATTACGTATCGTCCATCGGGAGCGCCGGGCAGAGTGGTCGCGAACGTGGCGGACTTGAATCTCCTCGAAACGAGCGCGCCCATCGATTCGCGCACCGCGCCAACCTGCTCTTCCCATTGATCCATGGTGATGCGGTCCCTGAACAGGGAAGCGGATCGAATCCAGCTCTCCCGATAGTCGCCCTTGTCAATCAACCTCAACCATTCGTTTGCCTCATTTCTGGCGTTCACGATATCGCCCGACGGAGCCTGCGCGAATGCACCACTCGCGGACATCGAGAGCATCAGGACCAAACACGCCAGCACGAGGCGGGATATTCCCCGCCCGCGGAAGCAGGCGTTCAAAGATTTATTCCCTGCGCGACCAGTTCGCGATTGTAAGTCGCGTCGCCGAAGGTGAATTCGGAGGATTTGGCGCGCTTGAAGTACAGGTGCATGTCGTGATCCCAGGTGAAGCCGATGCCGCCGTGGACCTGGATTCCGTCGGCGGAGACTCGCCGATATGCGTCGGAGCTTGCGGCCTTGGCCAAAGCTGCCGCCAGCGGCGCCTCGGCCACCTCATTGCTAACGGCCCAGGCGGCGTAGTAGACGGCGGACTTCGCGCCCTCGACGTCGATCATCATATTGGCGCATTTGTGCTGCACGGCCTGGAAACTTCCGATTGGACGGCCGAACTGGACGCGCACCTTGGCGTATTCGACGGTCATATCGAGCACCCTCTGCGCGCCACCCATCATCTCGGCCGCCAGCATCACCTTGCCGCGATCGACCATCTCCCACAGCGTTTTCCATCCGGCGCCGATGGTGCCGACAACGTCCGCGGCCGTCGCCTTGACGCCCGCGAACTTCACTTCGCTGAGCTTGCGCGTCTGATCCATGGTTTTGAGCGGGGCGACGCTTATTCCCGGCCGATTGGCTTCGAGAGCGAAGAGGGTGATTCCATCGGGACCGCTGGCTCCGCTGCGAGCGGCGACGAGGAGGCATCCTGCTATATGGCCGTCGTTGACGAAGAGTTTGACGCCGTCGAGAGTGAACTCGCCGCCCTTTTCCTTAGCCTGCAAGGCGATTCCGTTGGCGCCCCATAGCGCCGACGGTTCGAGCAGGGCGGGAGTGGCGATGAGATCGCCTGACGCGATCTTAGGCAAGAGCGCCTGCTTCTGAGCTTCGCTGCCGGCGCGCTTGAGCGCCTCGGCAACCATCGTGGTCCAGATGAACGGCGAGGGCAGCACGACGCGGCCCATCTCCTCAAGCACCAGCACGAGATCGACGTAGCTGAGACCGGCGCCGCCGTAGGCTTCGGGAATTACGAGACCGGTCCATCCGAGCCCGGCCATCTTCTTCCACAATTCGGGGTCGTAACCGCGGTCGTCGTCCATCAGGCGGCGGACGAGGCTCGAGGGACATTCCTTTTCGAGCAGGCCGCGCGCGCTCTGGCGCAGCATTTCCTGCTCGTCACTGAATCCGAAGTCCATGGAAAATCACCCCGTCGGGTTATGCCACAGGGCGGGAAACCATCGCAAGCTCAAGCGATTTTTAACGGACCCGCGTAATAGTCGCTATTCCCGCGAGGAGAAGTCGGCGGCTACCGCCCCTCCCCCGCATCCCTCGTTCGATCTTGAAGCGGCAGCCGGACTCGCTCGCCGCGCGCGGCAACCGCGCTCCGCTAGCGCTGGACGAGGGGAGGGGCCGGAAAAGGAGCTACAACCCGAGGCTTACGATGTCGGAGGCGCGGATGGTGCCGCCGTCGACGATCAAAGTCGCGCCCGAGATCCAGCTCGCAGCCTCGGAGGCGAGAAAGATGCACGGATAGGCGACGTCTTCGACGGTGCCGAAGCGGCCGAGTGCGCGCGACCGCAGCATCATGTTCTTAACCTCTTCGTTGGGCCAGATGCGTTCGGCGGCGCCCTCGGTCGTGACGGGGCCGGGCGCGATACAGTTGACGCGAATTCCGTAACGGCCCCATTCGGCGGCGTGCGACTCGGTGAGCTTGATCACGCCGGCCTTCGAGGCCGCATAGGGGAGCATCGTGGCCGACCCGTGCACGCCTGAAGTCGAAGAAAGATTGATGATGGCGCCGGGGCCCTTTTGCGCCATGAATTGGCGGGCCGCCGCCTTCGAGCAGAAGAAGGTGCCGTCGAGGTTGATCGCGACCACCGCGCGCCATCCGTTGGGCGAGAGGTTCATTGTCGGGGTCGTGATGCTGCCGCCGTGGTTGTTGATCATCACGTCGAGGCGGCCGAAGTGCCTGACGGCCTCGGCGATCATCTCATCACATTTGGCGGCGTCACGGACGTCGACAACGAACATTTCGCATTTGCCGCCGAGCTTGCGGATTTCGTCGCGGACGGGTTCGAGATGGCTGGCATTGCGGCTGGCGATGAGGACGGGAGCGCCGCGGACGGCGAATTCGCGGGCGATCGAGATACCGATTCCGGTGCCGCCGCCGGTGATAATTGTGACCTTGCCTTCAACGCTGAATACGTCTTTCAAGATGGCCTCCTCGCTGTGGGCGGCGAGCCGCGGCCTCGAGCGCGGCGACGCGCCGTTCATCCTTGATGTATCGCAGGCGGGGGCGGAGTCCAACCGGTTCGATTCAGCGTCTGATCGGCAGTTCGTTTGTATTACGCGTTGTGTTACAAGGTACATATGGGCACCTTGAATGTCAGAGTGGATCCGGAGACGGCCGCGTTTCTTGACCGTGCCGCGCGGCGAAGCGGGCACACCAAGTCCGAGGTGGTTCGAGAGGCGGTTGAGGCCCTGCGCGCACAAGAACTGCGGACCCCGGCTGCGCCGCCAGCCGAGATGATGGCCCACCTTATCGGTTGTTGGGACAGCGGCGGGATGCGCCTGTCAGAGCGCGCCGGTGAGCGCTTCGCGAAGATGCTACAGGAAAAGAAGCATGCCCAGCGTACTGGTCGACGCCGGCCCGCTAGTCGCGCTGATTGACCGCAGCGACGCTCATCACGAGGCCTGCCGGCAAACTCTGGTCTCGATTCGCGATCCGCTGGCGACCGTCTGGCCCGCGTTTACTGAAGCGATGTATCTGTTGCGGTCGTCGGCGCGAGCTCAGCACGCCTTGTGGGACATGATCAACGTTGGCGGCGTGCGCTTGGCCGAGCTTGGCCACGACGATTGTCCACGGATGCGCGAGTTGATGTGGAAGTACCGCGACCTGCCCATGGACCTGGCCGACGCCGCAATCGTTCGGATAGCGGAGCGTGAGCGCGTGCGGCGCGTCTTTACGACCGATCGGCAGGACTTCGAAGTGTATCGGCCATTTCGGCTTGGGCGATTCGAAATCCTTCCGTAAGAGGCGGGCGCGCAGCCTTGCGTCACATCGCGTGGGAGACGGACGCGGGGCGGCCGCGGTGATGGCTCGAATGGCGCGGGTGCGAAGTCACCTTGAGGTGCAGGCCGGGGGTATCTGGATGTTCGGCGCGCTGGCGGCGCACGGAATGTTTCCAGTCGACGATGCGCCGACGCAAAAGGGCGGAGTTGATGCAGAGCGCTTCGCAGACGGTGTCGAAGCTGAGCGCGTTACAGGCGCTGCGGTCGGCCATGATCCATTGCTCGGCGTCCACGTAAAGCCGCCGGGCATTGGAGTGACGCGA
>JASHZA010000359.1 GCA_030042765.1 Candidatus Binataceae bacterium
TTGGGGAGGCAGCGCACGAATTCGTCCCAGGTCTTCTTGGTATCGTCGGGATTGGCGCGGAAGCCGCCCAATTCGTTCCAGGTCGCGGAACGGCCGGTGCCGACTTCGAGACGGCCGCCCGAGATGATGTCCATGGTAGCGGTGCGCTCGGCGATCTTAATCGGATGGTTGAATTCGGGAACGCAGATCACGATGCCGTGGCCGACGCGCATCTTCTTGGTCTTCATCGCGCAAGCGGTGAGGAAAATTTCGGGGGCCGAGCAATGGGAATACTCTTCGAGGAAGTGATGCTCGACGGACCAGACCGAGTCGAAGCCGAGTTCGTCGGCGAGCTGAACCTGCTCGAGGCAGTTGTCGAAAACCTTCTTCTCCTTCTCGCGGTCCCATGGGCGAGGGACGGAGATTTCATAGAAGATTCCAAATTTCATCGTCTTACCTCCCGCTTTACAGTCGTTTAGCGCAATCCGGCCGGAAGAGAAAGTCCCGCGGAATTCACCTTTCGTAACAAGCATAAGAATCCGCCATTTTCGATAAATTGATTTCCGCTTAAAAATCTCGTGTAACCAATTAGCGATTCGAGAGTAACAGTAGGATGGAGGGCTGTAAGGGCGCCGCTTCGGCTTGCAAATGAGCCTTAATCCAGGTGGTTCGGGGGAAATGAACCTACGCGACTTGCTCAAGATTGCGAAATTACTCGAAGAACTCGATCAACTAATTCACGAATATCCGAGAGCTTTGACAGCGGAACGGCGAGAAACGCTTGAAGCCGAAATATTGGCCGCTAAAGAGCGACTTAAAATAGCCGCCCTGGGGTTCCGCAACTGATCGGAAAATGCGAAAGGCCGAACCATTTCGGGGCCCGGCCGCGGCGCCGTTCACGCCGTGTGCAAGTCGGAGCCCTTCCGCTCACCGCCAAGCACGACAACGATAGCATCGAGGCTCAAAACCGCCGAGGCGACCAGCACCAATGCCGTGGCATATCCGAGATGCTGTGCCACGATCGCTTCGACATAGGCGGCGTTAGCCGCGAAGAGCACGCCAAGCTGGTAGGCGAGTCCCGAAAAGAGTCCGCGCACCGCACCCGGCGATAACTCCGCCAGATGAGCGGGAATCACGCCCCAGGCTCCCTGCACCATGAGCTGCATCAGGAACGCCCCAGCGGTAAGCATCACGATCGAGCGCGGATAGATCCACAAGGGCACGACCATCAGACCGATCAACGCCGCCGCGGCCATCGCCTGCCGCCGGCCGATGCGATCGGAGAGCCAGCCGAAGACGAGCCCGCCTATAAGCGCGCCGACGTTGTAGATAACTGCGATCACCGCGACGGTCCGGGGCGCGAGGCCGCGTCCCTTCTCGAGAAACGTCGGGTAGAGATCCTGCGTGCCATGCGAGATCAGGTTCATCATGGTCATCAGCAGGACGAGGTAGGCGAACAGCCCGAAGTTGCGCCGAATCGCGGTCCAGATCGCGCCGGCCGCCGGACGTATCCGCTCCCACGCGCGCGATTCGGGCACCTTGGCGCGGATATAGAGCGTCAGCAGCGCGGGCGCGCCCCCGATGAAGAACATCGGGCGCCATCCAAAGCGGGGGAAGACGAAGAAATACGCGCTGGCCGCGAGCAGGTAGCCGACGGCGTAGCCCTCCTGGAGCATCCCGGAGAGCAACCCGCGCCATCGCGCGGGAATCGCCTCCATCGCGATCGAGGCGCCCACGCCCCACTCGCCGCCCATCCCGATTCCGTAGATTGCGCGAAGGAACAGGAACCAGCCGTAGCTTGGCGCGAGACCGCTGGCGAACTCGATCAGCGAGTAGAGGATAACGTCGGCCATCAGGGGCCGGCGCCGCCCGTAGCGGTCCGCAAGCCAGCCGAAGACGAGCGCGCCGACGGGCCGCAGGGCGAGCGTCGCGGTAATCGTAAAGGCGATATCCGCAACCGACCGATGGAAGTCCCCGGCGATCGCCGGGAGGACGAATACCAGTACGAAAAAATCGAACGCGTCGAGCGTCCAGCCCAGGAAGCTCGCCACCAGCGTGTGGACGGCTTCGGACGTCGAGATTCCGTCGAGCGCCGCGGCCGATGCGGCAGGTGCGCCGTTGCTCATGCAGCCAGCGCAACCGCGGATTCGCCGGCGTGCCGACCGGGAGAGCGCATCGCGGTCAGCACGCCTTTGCGGACTTCATTCCACTTCGGATTGCGACTTGAGCTGCTCGATCTCTCGCCGCTGCTGCTCGATCTGCTGCTGCTGCGAATTGAGCTGCGACTGAGTCTGCGCCTGCTGCGTCTCGCGGTTCTGGAGCTCGTTGCCGACCAGGAAGCCGCCGGCGGTTCCGATCGCGCCGCCAATTGCAGCACCGGCGCCAGGCGCGCCCACCGCGGCGCCGATAATCGCGCCCGTACCCGCGCCGATAAGAGCGCCGACGCCGGTGGACTTCTCACGCGTGCTGAGCGGCTGCCCCGAGCATCCGGCCACCGCGAGCGCCATCACCGCCGCGATCATGATTGCAACCAGCCTTGTTCCTTTTGACTGCATAGCCAATTCCCTCGAAGTGCTAAGAACGCGCGCCGGGCGCATTTCCAGGAGTTTTGGCACTTCCCCATCCACCTGCGCGCCAGTTTCCGAATCTCCCGCGGTCTCCGACTGCCAAAGCGGCTATTGCTGCGGCGCCGCCCGCTCGGGCATCCCGGCGATCGTCTTGCCGCTTTCGTCGGCGAGCGCGATACCCGGCTCGCCCTTGGCGCCGATGTGCAGTTCCAACCGATCCTTCCCGTTCGGATCGAACAGCACGAGAGCCGGCGCGCCGGTGCTGGTCACGCCGAGTCCGACCCGTGCGCGCCCGGTCGTCGGATCATAGAGCGTCAGGCTCGATTCATCATTGTCCGACACCGAGAGTGTCGCGAGCTGCCTTCCGCCGGAAGCATAGATCGCGATACCGTTACGACCGGTGGGGGTTTCGCCAACAACGACACGCCGTGCAGCGTTTTGATCGTAGAAGGCGACTGCCGCGCCGCCGTCCTTGGCAACGCGGAATTCAGCGCGGTTGTGGCCGCTCCCATCCATCAAGCCGAGATCAGCCGTGCCGCGCTCCGTCACCTCCATCACGCCGCGCTGGGTACCCGCTTTGTCGAGGAGAACAAACTCCTGGGCCTTGACCGTGCGCGAGCGCCAGGCCGCCATCGCGGCCGTCGGCGACAGCTCCGAGGCGAGCGTCCCACCGATAAAACCGCCCGTCAGTGCGAGCATCGCGTACAACCAGTTTCTCCTGTTTGCCATGTTCCAGACCTCCTTCTCTCTGACGTGCCCCTCAAGCTTCCATTCATCGGTTGTTCAGATCAACCGGTTGGGAAGGCGCCCGCAAAAAAAGGAGGCGGCTTCGCCGACGGGTGGTTAATCGATTCGCGCGGACGCCGAAGATTCGACGGCCGGCAGCGCCACCAGAAAGCGGCCTTCTGCCGGCACTTCGACCGTGCGAAGGAATCCGCGCTCGCGGGCCGCGGCAACACAGAGGGCGAGGACGGCGGCGTCGGCGGCGTCCTGCGTTCTCACGCGGTGGCAACCTTCAATCGCGGCTACCCGCGCCAGGTGGTCGAGTATCCGCAGCCGGCTGGCAAACGCCTCGCGCGCCGTGACGCGCGGTTCCCCGGATTTCGCCCTGCGCCCCTTCTTGGGCGGCAGGACCGGCGCGGCGCACCACAGGCGGAATTGCAGGTCGGGGTAGCCTTCGTACGTCGCGGCGCCGATCGCGCCGAGCGCCCGGTAAGCGGCGAATCCGGCGATCATGAAGCGGGTGAACGTTCCGCCGGTAAGCCGGCCGGGACGTCCTTTCAGCGCGGCGCCGAACAGCTCCCGGCCGATCGCGCGCAGATGGGGCTTGCAGCCGCCGTGCGCGATCCGGCGGGCGAAGTAGTCGAAAGAAGGAGTGGGAAACAGAGCCAGCGGCCGCAGGGCCGGATAGGCGGCGGTGGCCAACAGTTGCGCCACGAGCGTCCGCAGGCGGCGGTCGATCTCCCGTCCGTTGTGGTCGCGCGCGGAGCGCGGAATCGCGCCCGGGCGCGCAAGATCGAGATCGGC
>JASHZA010000360.1 GCA_030042765.1 Candidatus Binataceae bacterium
AGTCAGCGCGACGGCGCCAAAGAGCGTTAGCAAATTCACGAAATGCCTCTATACTTGCTAAGATGAACTTACTGGAATTCCCTTCTCAAGTGAGTGCGAGCTCCGTAGGACCCCGCCTCGGCGGTCCTTTTACGTTGCGATTCGGATCCGTGGCTTGCAGAACGCGCGTCTGCTGCCCATAGCTGCATCGCGGCGTAGGCTCGCCAGGGTCGCCAGGTTTCTGCAGTCCTCAGGAATTCATCTTCAGAGAGTAGCTTTCGACCGGTAGTCAGTACGCGGCGAAGGCCGAGGTCGGCGGATGGAAATGCGTCCGGCTCTCCGAATGCCCTCATGGCAATGTAGTTTGCTCGATGACGCCCCATACCAGGAATCGCACAAAGTCGCGAGATAATATCGTCGAGGCTCCTACACGCCGCCGAGTTCAGCTTTCCTTCACAAGTAGCCCGCGCCAAGGCTCGAAGTGTTTCTGCACGAGCCGGTGGGACGCCAATGCTTGAAAAGTTGGCTGTGCTTAGGTCCTCAGGCCGTGGAAACAGATGCGTCAGTCGCGGAACGGTGGTTTTGATCGGCCTTCCGAAAGTCCGCACGATCCGCGCAATAACCGATTTGGCATCCACAAGCGTCAGCTGCTCACCCAAAACGGCGCGGAGCGCAAGCTCAAATGCGTCCCATACGCCTGGTACTCGCAGACCGGGTCGCTTCTGGAGCATCTCGCCGAGTCGCGAATCTTGAGCAAGGTGGTTTGAAATCTGCAGCGGGTCGGCACCGAGATCGAAGAGTCGGCGCACCCGTTCAACCACTGGCATGAGCTGTTCGTAGCTCGCCAAGGTTACCCGTACATGGAGAACAGGCTCATTGGGTTCGCGTCTTACTTCGATCTCGCCGGGCTGATCATGGAGTTCGATCGTCCGCCGATAACAATCGTCGTCGATAACTTCGACCCCAGGCGTTTCTCGAGATTTCAGGAAACGAATGAGGGTGTGCCAGTCGAGGGGCGGACGATAGGGCAAGTGCAGACTAATCCCACCCCGCTGAATGGCGCTGCCGGGGCGCAACTTGCGGAGCTCTGAGGGCGACGTCTCGAACGTCGTTCGCATGGCGTGGTTAAATTGTCGAATGCTTTGAAACCCGGAGTAGGCGGCGATCTTTGTGATCGGCAGGTCTGTCTGGTCAAGGAGGTTCCGCGCGAAATGCACGCGCCGCGTGCTCGCGATTCGTACCGGCGAGGCCCCAAGATGCTGCAGGAACAATCGCCGCAGGTGGCGAGAACCGAGGCCGACACGATCGGCTAACGCCTCAACATCGTGATTATCCAGCGCGCCCTCCGAGATCAGCTTGAGTGCGCGAGAGACGACTGCTGATGTTCCCAACCATGCCGGCGTGCCCGGCGAAGTATCGGGTCGGCATCTACGACAGGGCCGGAACCCAGCCGCTTCAGCCGAAGCTGCCGAAGCATACCATCGAACATTGGCCGGCTTCCTGAGCGGCACCGGACAAATCGGACGGCAATACACGCCGGTGGTGCGCACGCCGGCGAAGAATCGTCCGTCGAAGCGGCGGTCACGACTGTAAATGGCTTGCCAGCAGATCGTTGGGTCGATCTCGAATTTGTCGGGCGAGGTATTTTTGCCATCACGCGCGGTGGAATCGTCCGGCGTCCCAACGCTCGCCGCCGCGCGCCCCAGAGGCTGATCTACCCTGGCAGACTGATTGTCCAACCGCATCCGAAGGTCTCGCTGCCGATAAACTGTTACTAGCAATTTTCGGACATCACTCCCACGTCAAAACGTAAGCACCAGGGCACTCGCGAATGTGTCTTGTCCGGAATAAGTATGAGCGGTGGCAGTACACCTGCCGGCTGGGCAGGGAAAGGTGAGAATTGGTCCGGCATTCGGAAATGGATGCTCGCTTGAAAGGTCATGCCGGTACTCCAGGCGCGCCGTCAGGCCTTGTAGAAAGGGCATCGTGTAGTTCACGGTCTCGGTGACTTCGCCCAGATTCTGATCGATTCCGCTGCGAGCACCGGAAGGATCATCGAACCATTCACCGCGCGTGGCGAATTGAAGCGTGTCGGTGAGGTTGTACGCCGCCCACAGTCCGAGACCCGACCACCATACGCTGTGACGAATCGGTTGCTGCGAAGGCGCCAGCAGAGGATTCGGGTAAGCGGGTCCCTCGGCCAAGGGCGAAAATAACACCGGCGCAGACTGATCGACGAACAAATATTCAAAGCCCAACTGCAGGGGCTTGACTGGAGTCTTCCAGGCGACCGTAGTGTTGACGAGTCCTCGCTTGCTGCCCGATTGCGTTCCGGTCGACGGCCCGAACATTCCCTGCGTATTCCACGTGATATTTTCAGTCGGGGTCAAAGAAAGCTGAGCCTCCAGCGTCTGGAAGAAATTTCGCGTCGCTATCGTATCCCACCCATCGTTCAGTCCCACCGTCGCTGCCGCATATTTGTTGAATGAGTAATTCGCGCGCAGACCGGTAACGGTGAAAGGTTCCCCCAGACTGTATAGGAGGTCGATCGATTGATTGAAGTTGGTGTTGTTCCAGGTCGGTATATACTCGAAACCGATAAGACTCGTATATTTGCCGGCTTGCAAATTGATCCCGCTGCCTGCTGGCAAGGTGTAGGTAAGATAAACCTGCGTCGGGTCCATCCACCCGCTGGGATTGCGCGGTCCTAGCTGATTTCCGTAGTAGCTGGTAAGGCCGTGCATCACTTCCGCCGTGTTGAGGAAATTCAAGTCGATAACAAAACCCGGCTGATTGGGACCTGTCCGGTTGATGTAGAGTTCCGCTTGATTCGGCTCAAAGCTCTTCGCCCCGGCGTAATCGAAGACCCGGTAAAGATTGTTGCCGGTGGCGGGTTGATTAAAATTGTAGTTTGTTCCGAAATCCAGTAACCCGTGCACCGCGATACCGGTCTGATCGCTTAGCGCCTTTCGCGCTGACGAGATCCAATCACCCAGACGGCTCGCCACCCGCGCGGAATCTGAAGACGAGCCGTCGGGGTCGACCGGCGCCGACTCCGCCGATCGTGGAGCCGTTACTTTGCCTTCAGCCGGGGAATCTGCGATCTCGGCGGAACCTGCGATCGCGGGCTTTGCGAACCTGGCCCGCGGCCCCGCCTCGCGCCCTGCGGATCTCCATGGCAGCCTGGTCGAACTCGACAGGGCAACTCTTATGTGACGCGACCGATCGATGGTCGACTTTCCCTCGGCGCGCCAGCCTGCGGGTGCGCTCAAAATGGGCGTCGATAGCCCGGCTGGATCTGAATCCTTCGAAAAATCTGTCTTAGATTTGATCAGCGAAGACCCTCGAACCTTATCGCTCTGCGCGGGGGCTGAGACCAACGGTCCTGTAGCCACGGC